>JAJRWJ010000203.1 GCA_024276805.1 Gammaproteobacteria bacterium | reverse complement strand
GAGCGGGCCGGCACCAAGGCTGGCAACAAGGGTGCGGAAGCGGCGCTGTCGGCAATCGAAATGTTCAGTCTGTTTGCCAATCTGGATATCTGATGAGTCAGGCCCGCACCAACGCCAGAAGAAATGCCCTGCAGGCGCTTTATCAATGGCAGATGACCGGTCAGAGCCTGACCGTCATCGAACTGCAGTTTGAACAGGATGAGCGCCTGAAACATGCGCAGCGCAGCTATTTCAGCGAGCTGTTCCACGGCGTTCCGCGCAATTTGAAGGCCATCGATCAGGAACTGGCGGCCTTTGTTGACCGGCCGGTGGAAAAGATCGATCCGGTGGAGAGAGCCATCCTGAGAATCGCTGTCTACGAGTTGATCCATCGGCTGGATGTTCCTTCCAGGGTGATTCTCAATGAAGGCATCAACCTGGCCAAATATTTTGGCGCCGAGGAAAGTCATAAATATATCAATGGCATCCTGGACAAGGTGGCGCGGCAGCTGAGGGCCGGAGAGATCACGGCCCGGCACAATTCCTGATGCGGCAATGTCATTCAGCCCTTCAGGGGCCGGCAGTATTGCCAGCCTGAAGTTGCAGAGGAGTGTACCATGGCTTTGACGGAGTTTGGCTTGATCGACCGGTTTTTTGCCGGCCAGCCGTTGATCAATGCCTGTTCCAGGCTGGGCATCGGCGATGACTGCGCACTGATCGAGGTGCCGGACGGCTGTGAATTGGCGGTGACCACCGATACCATGGTGGAAAATGTGCATTTTTTTTCCGATGCCGATCCCGAGTGTCTGGGCCACAAACTGCTTGCCGTCAATCTCAGTGATTTGGCCAGCATGGGCGCCAGGCCCTGCGCCGCGACACTGGCATTGACCTTGCCATCGGTGGATGCCGCATGGCTGGAGGGTTTTTCCAGCGGCTTCATACACCTGGCGAGAAGATTTTCAGTCGATCTGATCGGCGGTGATACCACTTCAGGAGCGCTGGTCCTGACTGTCCAGGCAATGGGTCTGGTGCCCAAAGACATGGCGTTGCGCCGGGCATCGGCGCGGGTCGGGGATCTTGTCTATATCACCGGTGATTTGGGTGACGCCGGCCTGGGGTTGAAGGTGGCACAGGGTCTGGTCAGCGATGCGCCGGAAGCAGTGCTGCAGCGCTTGCACCGGCCGGAGCCCAGAGTGGCGGCCGGATTGACGCTGCGCAATCTGGCCAGCGCCTGTATCGATGTTTCCGATGGCCTGGTATCGGATCTGGGACATCTATTGCGTGCCAGTGGCGTCGGCGCCAGCATCGACTGGGACAGGCTGCCGTTTTCCCGGGCCGTGGCGGATTATATCACCAGGACCGGAGACTGGCAGATGCCGCTGACTGCGGGAGACGATTATGAGCTTTGCTTCACCATTCCTCCCGAACGCGAAAATTTGTTGCAAGAGCGGCTGCATTCTTTGCATTGTACCTGCAGGAAGATAGGCTGCATCGAAGTCAGCCAGGGTTTGCGGGTCACAAAAGCCGGGAGGGAGGTGCAAATAACCGTACCGGGATTCGAACATTTTACCATGGCAGCACGATGAAATTCAGCAAAAACAGACTGACAAACAGGCAAATTCTCTCCGATCCGGTGTTGTTTCTGGCCTTTGGCTTTGGTTCCGGACTGGCGGGCAGGGCCCCCGGAACTTTTGGCACGCTGGCGGCGCTGCCACTCTACTGGCTGTTGATACAGGGAAGTACATGGTTTTATATTGGCGTAACGCTGCTGGTATGCCTGGCGGGCATAGGTATATGCGGTAGCGCCGCGAAACGACTGGGGGTGCATGATCATCCGGGCATCGTCTGGGATGAAATAGCGGGTTATTTGATCACCATGATCTGGGCGCCATTTTCCTGGCAGGCGGTGATTACCGGATTCCTGTTGTTCAGGTTATTTGATATACTGAAGCCTTGGCCAATCAGTTATATCGATAGCGCCGTCGAAGGGGGGTGGGGCATTATGCTGGATGATGTGCTTGCCGGACTGGGCGCGGCGGCGGTACTTTTTCTGATGCAATTTTGAAGCAAAAAGACCGGAAAAAATGGTTGCTTTATCTGCGTATTTCTTTATAATAGAAAAAATCAATCGCGGGGTGGAGCAGTCTGGTAGCTCGTCGGGCTCATAACCCGAAGGCCGTAGGTTCAAATCCTGCCCCCGCTACCAATTTAAAAGCCCCGGTCAGGGGTTTTTGTTTTTGTGCTTTTAAAAAACGGATATCATGAAAGGGCTTTTGGCCCTTTTTTTGTGGGCAGACATAACAGTGAGGAATAATGAAGCAGGCGCCAAGCCATTTGCTGGAATTGATCGAACCAATCATTGAAGGATTGGGCTATGAATGTGTGGGCATTGAATACAATCCACATCCCAAGCACGGGCTGCTGAGAATCTATATAGACAGTGAAGCGGGTATTCAGCTGGAGGACTGCAGCAAGGTCAGTCATCAGATCAGCGGCGTGCTGGATGTCGAAGATCCCATTCAAGGCAATTACCGGCTGGAAATATCTTCACCAGGTGCGGACAGACCACTGTTCAAAATCGCCCATTTTGAGCGATTTTCAGGCAGACAGGTTACGCTGAATCTGTTTCGCCCTGTCGAGGCGAGAAAGAAGATAACCGGATCGATCCAGGGAGTGGAAGAGCAAACGATTCTGCTCCAGGAAGGCGGGCAGGTATTCAGGGTTCCGTTTCAGGCAATCAGTAAAGCGCGTTTGGTTCCTGATTATTCAGTTGAAAAAGGAGAGCAAGATGACAACAAATAAAGAGATTCTATTAGTCGTGGATGTGGTTTCCAATGAAAAGGAAATTGACAAGGAAATCATTTTCCAGGCCCTGGAATCCGCGCTGGAAGCTGCAGTCATCAAGCGCCATGAATATAAAATCAAGGCCCGGGTCGCCATCGACAGGGCTACCGGGGATTATGAAACATTCCGGCGCTGGGAAGTGGTTGAGGCCGACCCCGAAATCGAGGGTGGCCTGGAATTTCCCGATGCGCAAATGTTGCTGGAGGATGCCCGGAAAATCAATCCCGACATCGAGGTTGGAGAATTTATCGAAGAACCGATAGAGTCTGTGGAATTTGGCCGCATCGCTGCCCAGGCTGCCAAGCAGGTGATGATACAAAAAGTCAGAGAGGCGGAACGTAAAAAAATAGTCGAGGCTTATCAGGACCGGGTCGGTGAATTGATCACCGGGGTGGTGAAAAGAATCGAAAAGGGCAGTGTCTATCTGGATCTGGGTGGTAATGTCGAGGCATTGATTCCAAGAGAAGCGATGATTCCCCGCGAATCGGTGCGCATCGGTGATAAACTGCGTGGTTATTTGCTGGATGTACGCTCTGAGCCACGCGGACCACAGTTGTTTGTCAGTCGTACCGCGCCGGAGTTGTTGATCGCGTTGTTTCGCCTGGAAGTTCCCGAAGTTGGCGAAGGCATGATAGAAATATTGGCAGCGGCGCGGGATCCGGGTTCCAGGGCGAAGATTGCCGTGAAAACCAACGACCCGCGACTCGATCCCGTGGGCGCCTGTGTGGGCATGCGTGGTTCCAGGGTGCAGGCGGTGTCCAATGAACTGGCTGGTGAAAGAGTGGATATCATTCTCTGGAATGAAAACGAGGCGCAATTCGTCATCAATGCCATGTCTCCGGCCGAGGTGGTTTCCATCGTCGTCGATGAGGACAAGCACAGCATGGATATTGCTGTTGCCCCGGATTCGTTGTCCCAGGCAATCGGGCGTGGCGGCCAGAATGTGCGTCTGGCCACGGAATTGACCGGCTGGCAATTGAATGTCATCGATGCCGAGTTGGCCGAGCAGCAGAGTGAGGAAGAAGCCAATAAGGTCAAACAGGTATTCATGGAACAACTGGATATCGAAGATGATATTGCGCAGATTCTGGTCGATGTCGGCTTCAATACCATTGAAGAACTGGCATATGTACCAAGCTCCGAAATGCTGGAAATAGAAGAATTCGACGAGGAATTGGTGACGGAATTGAAAAGCCGGGCAAAGGATGTTTTGTTGATCAATGCCATCGTTTCCGAGGAAAAAATTGAAACAGCGCACCCGGAGCAGGATTTGCTGAGCATGCAGGGAATGACCGAAGAACTGGCGCATCTGCTGGCAAGCAAGGGTATCGTTTGTATGGAGGATCTGGCGGAATTGTCGGTCGATGATTTGCTGGATATCACGGACATGGATGAACAACAGGCGGCAAAATTGATCATGACTGCACGCGAGCCTTGGTTTGCAGCGGACACTGGCGAGTAGGGCAGAGGTGGGTAAGCAAATGAGTGATAAAACAGTACGGCAATTGGCTGAGGTTGTTGGCATACCTCTGGATAAATTTATGGAACAGCTGCAGCAGGCGGGACTTGCTGTGGCGTCCGTTGATGACGCCATCAGCGAAGATGAAAAAATGAAACTTTTGAAGCATCTGCGGCAGCGGCACGGCAAGGAAGCCCCGGAATCCATGGATGTCGCGATGCCCAAGCGTGTGACCCTGAAACGCAGGTCGGTCAGTGAACTCAGACAGGCGCAGGCGCCAGGGCAGGTCAGCAAGACGGTCAGCGTCGAAGTGCGCAAGAAGAGAACCTATGTAAAACGCACCGAAGTCACTGACCTGGAACAGCAGCGGGAGCTCGAGCAGGCCAAGAAGGCGCTGGAAGATCAGCAGCAGCAGATTGCCGAAGAGGAGAAACTGATCCGGGAACGGGAGCTGGAACGCGCCAGACTGAAAGCCGAGGCCGAGGCTGAAAAACAAAAGCAGATGGACAAGGCTCAGCCTGTAGTCGAAGCTGCCCAGACCACAGCAGCGAAAAAACAGGCGCAGGAAAAGGAAGAGGCAGCGGAAAAGCAGGTCCAGAAAGAGCTGGATGACGAGGCGAAAAAACTGCAGGAATTGAAGCAGGATGCGGAAAGAAAAATTGCCAAGGTCGCTGAACGCGTCGCCGAAGCGGCCAGAAAAAAACAGGAAGCTGCCAAGCAAGGCAGGAAAAAAACAGCACCGGAACGTTACGAGGCGGAAGTAGGAAAGAAAAAGTCGATGTTCGACAGCACTTCCGGGCTGAAGCGTAAGAAGAGAAAAGACCGTCAGAGGACCAGAAGAGTAGTCGATGCCGATGCCAAGCATCAGTTTGAAATGCCGGTTGCGCCGGTCGTCAGGGAAGTCGTTGTTCCGGAAAATATCGTCGTTTCGGATCTGGCACAGAGAATGAGCATCAAATCCGCCGAAGTCATCAAGCATCTGATGAAACTGGGCATCATGGCGACCATCAACCAGACCATCGATCAGGAGACGGCAACGATTCTGGTGGAGGAGCTGGGACACAAGCCAGTATTGCAGTCCAATGACGACAAGGAAATCGAAATGCTGGCATCTCTGGAAAGCGAAGAATATGACCAGAAGCCACGCGCCCCGATTATCACGATCATGGGGCATGTCGATCACGGTAAAACCTCGCTGCTCGACTATATCCGGAAAAGTCGTGTTGCGGCCGGCGAATCGGGTGGTATTACCCAGCATATCGGCGCTTATCAGGTGAAGACCGATCATGGTGCGGTAACCTTCCTCGATACGCCGGGACACGCGGCCTTCACCGCAATGCGTGCGCGTGGCGCACAGGTGACCGATATCGTGATCATCGTCGTGGCGGCTGACGATGGCGTCATGCCGCAGACCAAGGAAGCGGTGCAGCACGCCAGATCCGCGGGAGTACCCATCATCGTCGCGATCAACAAAGTTGACAAGCCGGATGCGGACCCCGATCGGGTCAAGCAGGAACTGGCCGGGATCGATGTCATACCGGAAGATTGGGGCGGCGATGTGCAGTTCATCAATGTTTCGGCTAAGACCGGACAGGGCATCGACGAGTTGATCGAGGCATTGATACTGCAGTCGGAAATCCTTGAACTAAAGGCGCCTGAGCAGGGAATGGCTTCAGGTTTCGTCATCGAGGCGCGCCTGGACAAGGGGCTTGGTCCGGTGGCGACGGTGTTGATTCAGAAGGGCACGCTGCGTAAAGGTGAAGTCATTTTGTGTGGCCAGCAGTTCGGCCGGGTCAGGGCCATGTTCAATGAAAATGGCAAGGCCATCAAGAGTGCCGGTCCTTCCCAGCCGGTGGAAGTACTGGGATTGTCCGGCACGCCGCAGGCGGGTGAGGAATTTCAGGTAGTGCCCAATGAGCGCATCGCCAGAGAACTGGCCGAGCACCGGGAAGACAAGACCCGCCTGCAGAAGCATGCCGCACAGCAGGCAAGCAAGCTGGATGAAGTGTTTTCGAAAATGGAAGCGGGAGAATCCGCTGTTTTGAATCTGGTGATCAAAACCGATGTGCAGGGAAGTCTGGAAGCCTTGCGCGAATCCTTGATCAAGTTGTCTTCCGATGAAGTGGCGGTAAAAGTGGTCTATGGTGGTGTTGGCGGCATCAACGAAGGCGATGCCAATCTGGCGCTGGCCTCCAATGCCATTATCATCGGTTTCAATGTGCGCGCCGATGCAGCGGCAAGAAAATTGATTTCCGAGAAAGGTATCGACCTCTATTACTACAGTGTCATCTATGACGCCATCGATGAAGTGAAGAAATCCATTACCGGCATGATGGCGCCGGAAATCAAGGAGCAGATCGTTGGCATTGCCGAAGTGCGCGAGGTATTCCGCTCACCCAAATATGGCGCCATTGCCGGCTGTATGGTCAGTGAGGGCGTGGTGAAAAGAAATCTGCCCATTCGCGTGCTGCGCGACAATGTGGTCATCTATGAAGGACAGCTGGAGTCGCTGCGCCGCTACAAAGAGGATATCGCCGAAGTGAAGGCGGGCATGGAGTGCGGCATCGGTGTGAAAAACTATAACGACGTGAAAGTGGGCGATCAGATAGAAGTTTTCGAACGCACTGAAGTCAAACGGGAAATTTAACCGGAAGAAGAACAGATGGCAAGAGAATTTGGCCGTAGTGCGCGGGTGGCTTCGCAGATACAAAAAGACCTGGCGCTGATATTGCAGCGCAGTTTCAAGGATCCGCGTCTGGGGTTTGTCACCGTCAACGAAGTCATCGTGTCACGCGACCTGGCGGTGGCGAAGATCTATGTCACTGTGTTGAATGCCGATCAGCAGTCCATTCGGAAAAATATCGCGATTCTGAATGAAGCGGCGCCTTTTTTACGCAAGGAAGTGGCGACCAGGATGAAAATGCGCCATATACCGGAAATGCGTTTTTATTACGATGATTCCATCGATACCGGGATGCGCGTCGAGGCCCTGCTGCAGGAATTGCATCATGAACAACCACCCGAGCAGGACGAGGATTGAATGAGCAGACGCCGGCATTCCGGTCGCCATGTGCATGGAATTCTGTTGCTGGACAAACGGCAGGGTGTTTCCTCCAATTTGGCGCTGCAGGAAGTGAAACGGTTGTTCGCCGCCAATAAAGCCGGACATACCGGCAGTCTGGATCCCCTGGCAACCGGACTGCTGCCAGTCTGTTTTGGTGAAGCGACCAAGATATCCGCTATGCTGCTGGACGATGACAAGCGCTATCGGGTCGTTATACAGCTGGGTGTCGTTACGGATACTGGCGATGCCGAGGGTAAGGTGTTGTCGACACAACTGGCGCCGGAGTTTGACCGCCAGCGGATAGATCGTTGTCTGGCTGCATTCAGCGGATCGATCGAGCAGATTCCGCCGATGTATTCGGCGTTGAAGCATCAGGGCAAAAGATTGTATGAGCTGGCCAGAGCAGGCCAGGAAGTGCAGCGCAAACCCCGGCGTATAACAATCCACAAAATCGATTGCCTGCACTATGCCGGCGATCTGCTGACCCTGGATGTCACCTGCTCCAAAGGGACCTATATCAGGTCATTGGCCGAAGATATCGGCAGACATCTGGGCTGTGGCGCCTCGGTAAGGGAACTCAGGCGGACTGCCGTGGGAGGCCTGGACATCGCTGCTGCCTGGACGCTTACAGAACTGCAGGAACTCGACGATGAACGGCTGCTGCAGTGTTTGCAGCCGATCGATCAGGCACTGACGGCATGGCCAAAGGTTATCCTGGCTTCGGACCTGGCTGGTAAAATCGTCCACGGACAGAAAATAGTTCCGCCCGGGCAAGTGTCGCCTGGAATGGTCAGGATTTATACTGAACGAGGCATCCTTGGGATAGGGGAAATCGATCGGCAGGGGGTGCTGTCACCCAAAAGACTGTTCAAAATATAGTACGGCAGGATGGAAAAAAGGCGCACTTTGGTGCTGAAAATCCCTTGATGGAGAGTATAATTAGTTCCCGTCTATAAATGACGGGAACTAATCCGGCACAGGGAAGTGCCGACATAATCAATGGCCCCAAGCCATTGATTATGAATAAAACAGCCAATCGCATTTGCTGTTTTATTTCTATAAACAGCCCATGGATGGGTGT
>JAJRWJ010000202.1 GCA_024276805.1 Gammaproteobacteria bacterium | reverse complement strand
CTCGATGCTGTCCATTGGCTCCGCGGCCGGCGTTGCCCTGATGGGGCAGTCACAGCAAAAATATACCTTTTTCACGCATTTGAAATGGACCCCGGCCATTGCTGCCGGTTATGTGGCCAGTATCATCGTGCATTATCTGGTTAATGGCTGACCCTGACCATGAGCGCCGCTTGTTCGAAGCGGCGCGGTTTCAGAAGAAACTCGTCCTATAGTTCCGATGCCGCATAAAAGCTGGTGGGCTGCATGGTCTGTGTACTGCCAGCCCCGGGTGGCGGGAATGATCTTTCTGGGGTTTTCCGCCGGGTTGCCGTTTTTGCTGGTTTTTTCCACGCTGTCTGCCTGGCTCAGGGATGAAGGTATTGCCCGCTCGATCATTGGCTTTTTCAGCTGGGTGGGCGTGACCTATTCGATCAAGGTGTTCTGGGCGCCGGTCATCGACAGGCTGCAATTGCCGGTATTGAGTCGGTTCTTTGGCAAAAGACGCGCCTGGATGCTGTTGGCGCAGCTGGGTATCGCCTCCGGGCTGGTGGGCATGGCCTTTGCCGATGTGCACACCCAGTTGCAGCAAATAGCCCTGCTGGCGGTATTCGTGGCGTTTTGTTCGGCAACGCAGGATGTCGCAGTTGATGCCTACCGCATCGAAGCGGTAATTTCCGAATACCAGGGGGCGATGGCGGCGTCCTATGTGTTTGGCTATCGTGTCGCGCTACTGGCGGCAGGAGCCGGGGCATTTTATATTGCCGATTATGTCAGCTGGTCGGCAGCTTATCTGGTGATGGCTTTGCTGATGCTGGTAGGCATAGTCACGACCCTGCTGATCCGGGAGCCGGAGCACAGCATCGATGACCGGGTCGAGCAGCTGGAGCGGAAACTTGAATCGGCGCTGGGAGTCGCCGACAGGGCGGGATTCCTGCGACGTATTCGCAAAGGGGTGGCCGATGCGGTTTTGAGCCCATTCGTTGAGTTTTTCAGTCGCAATGGCCGGATGGGAATTGCCATCCTGCTGTTTATTGCGGTTTACAGGCTCAGTGATATCACCATGGGGGTCATGGCCAATCCTTTTTATCTGGATCTGGGTTTCAGTAAAATAGAAATCGCCGAGGTCAGCAAGGTTTTTGGCTTTTTTATGACCATTGCCGGTTCGGCGATGGGGGGGGTGCTGGTGCTGCGCTATGGCATCATGAAGCCGCTGCTGCTGGGAGCGGTGATGGTGGCGCTGACCAACTTGCTGTTTGCCGGTCTGGCGGCTGTCGAGGCGGATTTGACGCTGCTGGCAGTGGTCATCAGCGCCGATAATCTTAGCGGCGGCATCGCTGCGGCGGTGTTTATCGCCTATTTGTCCAGCTTGACGCACAGCAGTTATACGGCAACACAGTATGCCTTGTTCAGTTCCCTGATGACCCTGCCGGCAAAGCTGCTGGGTGGTTTCTCCGGCATCGTGGTCGATTCCCAAGGCTACCAGGCTTTCTTCATCTACGCGGCTTTGTTGGGGTTGCCGGCGATATTGCTGGTGTTGTGGCTGATCAGGTGTCAGCCCCGGCAGGAACTTGCAAATCGTAGTCAATGATCAACGGGGCGTGGTCGGAAAAGCGCTCGGCTTTATAGATGTTTGCAGATTTCACTTTGTCTTTCAGTCGCTTGCTGATCACTTGGTAGTCGATGCGCCAGCCGACATTTTTCGCCCATGCCTGGCCGCGATTGGACCACCAGGTGTATTGTTCGGGTTCCTGATTGACGACCCGGAAGGCATCGACCCAGGGTTCCTGCTGGAAGAGCTGGTCCATCCAGGCGCGCTCTTCGGGGAGAAATCCGGAATGTTTCTGGTTGGCGCGCCAGTTTTTCAGATCGATCTGTTTATGGGCAATATTCCAGTCGCCGCAGATAATATAGTCCCGGCCGTTTGTTGCCAGTTTTTGCAGATAGATCATGAAACGTTCGAGAAAGTCGAATTTGATCGCCTGACGTTCTTCGCCCGAGGTGCCTGATGGCAGATAAAGGGAGATCACGCTGAGCTTTCCGAACTGGGCTTCCAGATAGCGGCCTTCCTTGTCGACATCCGGCCAGCCGATGCCTTCGATCACCTTGTCGGGTTTCGCCTTGCTGAACAGCGCGACGCCGCTGTAGCCTTTTTTTTCTGCGTCATGATAATAGCAATGGTAGTTTTCCGGCCAGAAAACGCTGGACTTGAGCTGCCCGGTCTGGGCCCTGGTTTCCTGCAGGCAGACGATATCCGCCTGCTGCCCGGGCAGCCAGGCAAAAAAACCTTTTCGTTCCGCGGCTCTGATGCCGTTGACGTTGAGCGTGATAATGCGCATCGGTTTTGATTTTTAAGTTGCGATTTGCTGTTGGAAACAGTATTATACGCAGTTCTCTATTAAGAATGTAAGTATTTGATACGTGGTGTGTAACTGAAATGAAACCTGAAATTCATCCTGAATACAAGAAAATTACCGTCACCTGTGGTTGTGGCAATAAATTCGAAACCGGTTCAGTCCTTTGCCAAGACCTGCATGTCGAAGTCTGTTCAGCATGCCACCCTTTCTATACCGGAAAACAAAGAGTCGTGGATACCGCCGGACGCGTCGACAAGTTCCGCCAAAGATATGGAAAATAACCGCTGTCCGCTGAATCGATGCAATATAAATTTTTGTTAAACGGTGCTAAACATGGCGGATGACAGCGTATTGATCAGGAACAATGCAACCGGACAAGAGGTTGAATACCCCTTGCTGAAGGGGACTCTGGGCAATCATACGTTTGATATCAACAGCCTGAACAAAGACCTGGGGCTTTTTACCTACGACTCGGGCTTTGTTTCCACCGCCAGTTGTAAAAGCGCCATTACTTTTATAGATGGTGAAAAAGGCATATTGCTGTATCGCGGAATTCCCATCGATCAACTGGCCG
>JAJRWJ010000201.1 GCA_024276805.1 Gammaproteobacteria bacterium | reverse complement strand
CGTGCGTGTCGATTGTTGATTCGGTGCTGGTGATAATACAGGAAAGAGGATTACAGGTCTCGTGTATTGACAATACCCGTTTGTCCAACATTGCCGCCACGGTCTGCATCAGGCATACTCGTGGCATATCAACCGGAATGCAATGCTGCGTATGCTTTATGACTCCTTAATCACCGATCATCGTTATCAGGAAGCGGTCTGGCTGCTGCACTCGGAAGGGTATGACAATGAAGCGCACCGTCTGGAACAGTGGCTGATGCACTCCATGTCCAGCGTAGCGGCAGTGGCAAAAGAAAAGCTTGGAGGGGGCGCAACCCGCACTTATCTGGTCACGCTGGCCAACGGCATTTCCGGCGTGTTCAAGCCCAGACAATACAACCCTTCGGCGAACATGTACTCCGAAGCGGGTGCCTATCGACTGGACCGTCTGTTGAACCTGAATATCGTCCCCTGTACGATGATCCGCAAGGTGCATTTTTTCAGACACGCGGGATCTTTTCAATATTTTGTTGCGCGGGCCCGGTTGGCCTCGTCACTGGACGAAGCACAACAGACCAGGCCGCTCGCCATGCTCTTGCTGGATTTCCTGATGGATAACCGAGACCGCTACCCTGGCAACTATATGTATCTGGATGCCATGGATAAAATGCTGGCCATCGACAATGGCTGGGGACTGCGCGGCAACGGCATCGTGGAAACCATCAAGGGTTACTGTATAGACCGCAGGAACAGCAGGCAGCGCCGTGAACAAATCACTTTTCCCGTTGATCAAAGGTTCGACGCCCGGCTATTTGTCAATTTGCAGAATCTGAAAGTCCCGGCAATCCTGCACAGCTTCATCCCCCTGATCGGCACAACCGCAACCCTGAAACTGCTGGACCGGTACACAATCGTGCTGCAGGCACTAATGGGACAGCTTACCGGATCAGAAAATCCCGCATCATGCCCAGATCCTCATGTTCGAGATTATGGCAGTGGTACATGAACAGCCCCGGGTAATCGTTGAAAGGCTTGAGCAGCGTCACTTTTTCTCCGGGCATGACCAGAACGGTATCCTGCCAGCCACTGTCCACCAGACCCGCCGCGACGCTTTCATATTGTCCCCGGGAGCGCGGGTTGACTTCGCGCTTTATGACCTGAAACTGTTCGCCATGCAGATGCATCGGATGGGGCATGGCCATCATGCCGTGCATGCCACCATGAAAGCCATTGTCGAATTCCATCAGCTGCAGGGTGTTGAGTGGTATCCTTTCGTCCGGCTGGATATCGTTCATCCTGTAGGAGCGGCCATTGAGCAATGCCGACATGTGCCGCATCGACAAGGTGATTCTTCTGGCGTTGCCGGCATTGGCGGCATCTCGCAAGCGCAGCGGCTTTATCGTCGTCAGGCGGTCCGGCAGGCTGTCATTGTCCCGTACCTGTCTGGCGACCCGTATTTTCAACACCGGATACTCGCCGCCCAGCGGCAGGGCGCCACCCCCCATCATGCCACCCCGACGACCACCCATCATGCCGCGCATGCCACCCCGCATCATGCCGCCTCCCATCATCCCCATCGCACCTCTTCGCCCTCCCATCATGCCGCCATGCATGGACGCGGAAAAAGGCACGCTGCGCAGAGTCAATTCGGTACCAAGCGCACGGTCGCTGAAATCCACCCAGATTTCCCTTCTTTGCGCAGGCGCCAGCATCACATAGGGATATTTTTCCGGTTTCTGCAACAGACCGCCATCGACGCCTATCACCGTGATCGGCGCGCCGTCATCCCAGGCCAGCTTGTAGATGCGGGAATTGGATCCATTCAGCAGCCGCAATCGATAAGCACGGCTGGCCACCGGCAAGACAAAATCAGGTTGGCCATTGATCAAAATGCGCTCACCCAGAAAGCCACGCATGCGCTGCATCATATGATTGGAGTACTGCAGTTGATTTTGCGCATCGAAACTGCGGTCCTGGATAACGATCGGCACATCATATTCACCACTGGGCAATCCCAGCGCCTGTTCCTCGGCATCGCTGACCATGAGCAGGCCTGCCAGCCCTGAATATACCTGTTTTGCCGTGACGCTGTGCGTATGAGCATGATACCAGTAGGTGCCGGCGCGGTTCAGAACCTCGAATTCATAATAGAAGCTTTCACCCGCGCCGATGGCATACATCGGATTGCCATCCATCTCGGCGGGAACATGCAGGCCGTGCCAGTGCAGTATGGATTCGGCCGGCAGGTTGTTTCTCATGATGATGCGGACTTTCTGGCCTTTTTGTAAATGCAGTGTCGGCCCGAGATAGGTTCCGGTAATATTGTCCACTGTTCCTTCCGGACCCTTCAAGACCTTGCCATAAATTTTCCAGACCCGGGTTCTGGGACCTTGCAGGATGGGAATCCGGACGACTTCCTGCTTCAGCTCTATTTCCACATCGGGATGGAAATTCGCAGAAGGCCTGTCTCCCACCCGGGGGCCCCTGGCAAACAGCAATTTTGGATGTGCGGCGGCAGCAGCAAAACCGATACCGGCAAACTGCAGCAATCTGCGACGTTGTATATTCAGTTTCTCATTCATTTCACAGCCCTCCAGGGATTTGATTGGCCCAGCATGATCGCATGGCAGCAGCGATTCAAACATATTAGCATTTAATTATTTTCTTTTTTGCGATGTTAGCACAGCATTCCTTTCCTGAACAACCTTTTTCCGCCGCGATGAATGCGTTAATATTGTCGCCTGTTGGCAATGCCCGTCAATCATGCAGTCGCCGCCACAATCATTTCGACTTGAGCAACACCTGTTTTCACTTGGCGTGTAGAAAACACGTCATTGTCTGTAACAATATGCAAGCACCATTTAATCCTGCCCTCTCAAAAACAAACAGGCACTGTACTGTCATCGGGACGACAGAATATCTTGCCCCCTCGATTGCTGTGGCCTGATTGGCAGCCTGACAATGGCAATCCCGTAAAGTTAATTTTCCGATATACCGGTTTTACGTTTATAATCCCATGGTATATTAATATTCACTAATAATGATGCCAGCACCTATGGAGAACTGCTCATGATTTTCCGACAACTTTTCGATCCCGAAACCTTCACTTACACCTATCTTCTGGGCTGTG
>JAJRWJ010000200.1 GCA_024276805.1 Gammaproteobacteria bacterium | reverse complement strand
GTGTTCGGCGCCCTCGGTGGTCTGGGCTATGTGTTCATCGCCCGGAAAAACCGTGTGCATGCCGAGCAGTTGTCCGGCCTGGTCAGCGACATCGGGGACCGCATCAACGAGATATTCGGCAATCTGAAATTCTTCCGCGCCACCGGCAATGCCCGGAAAGCCGAGCAGCGGGCCAGGCGTATCTACAAGCAATATGCACAGACCTACTACTGGAGCCAGATCCATGCGGTGATCATGCGCCTGTTTTTCGAAGGCGGCGGCATCGTTTTCATCGGTGGTTTCATGCTTTTCACGATCGTGCTGGGCAAGCAGGATGTCGCCGAAATCATTGTATTTCTGGCTATCTTCTACCGGCTGGTGCCGCGCATCTTTACCGTGCAGGACGGATTCCTGCAGTCCCGCACCTATTTGTCCTGGTATGTCACCTGGAAGCAGCGCCTGGAACTTGCGCAGCAGGGCGAGGCGCGCAAGACCGGCGCCTTGCCGCCAACCTTCCAGCGCGAACTGCAGCTGCAGCGGGTCTGCTACCGCTATCCGGAAACGACTCAGGATGTACTGCGGGAGGTGTCCTTCGCCATCCATCCCGGCGAATGCATCGCCGTGGTCGGGCCGTCCGGCAGTGGCAAGTCGACGCTGGTGGATCTGTTGACCGGGCTGTTTCATCCCACGGCCGGCAGTATATCGCTGGATGATATTCCCCTGGAGGAACTGGACCTCGAACAGTGGCAGAGCCGTATCGGCATCGTCATGCAGGATACACCGATTTTTCACGAATCCATCGCCAGAAACATCTGCTGGGAAAGCGACCGGGAAGACCCCGAGCGCCTGCTCGAGGTGGCGAAGATGGCGCATGCCTACGAATTCATCGAAAAACTGCCGCAGGGCATGGACACCGAGGTGGGCGAGCGCGGGGCGAAGCTGTCCGGTGGCCAGAGGCAGCGCATCGCCATTGCCCGGGCGCTGTATAAACAGCCCTGGCTGCTGATACTGGACGAGGCGACCAGCGCCCTGGATGGCGCATCCGAGGCCAGCGTACAAGAGGCGCTGGAGGAGATCAAGGGCAATTGCGCGATCTTCATGGTCGCGCATCGCCTGGGCACGGTGCGCATGGCGGACAAGATACTGGTGCTGGACCAGGGCCGGATCATCGAGCAGGGCAGCTGGGACGAACTGCTGTCCCGTCCCGACAGCATCTTCTCGCAGATGGCCAGGTTGCAGGGATTGACATGAATATAAGGCAGCTGCTATCGGCGGTCTGTGGATTGTTTTATTGGGCATGCTGCTATATTGGGCTGGTCGCTGCATTGCCTCGTAGGAGCGGCTTCAGCCGCGATTTCAATAAAACTGCGGTAAAACCGGATTTCAGTCTCCCTGAAATCGCGGCTGAAGCCGCTCCTACAGAGAAGGCGCATGCCGGGATCTACGCAATACCCTATGAATAACAGCCTGTGCCAGGTACAGCGCGGTCGCTTCTTTGCCCATGCATCTCCAGCGCTAAGCAAGTCATGAACGTGGCCTTGGTGATTTCATCGCTTTCTTCCGGTGGTGCGGAACGGGTCCTGTCGCTGATGGCCAGCTACTGGGCGGAGCGGGACTGGCAAGTCACTATCGTCACATTGTCCGACAGCGACGATGATTTTTATCCTCTGGATACGCGGGTCAGACGCTTGGGCCTGGACGTGCTGAAGCCTTCTACAAACCCTTGGCAAACGCTGCGCAACAGTCTGGGCAGAATTCTGGTTCTGCGGAGAGCCCTGACGGAATTGTCCCCGCAGGTCGTGATCAGTTTCATGGATCTGACCAATATAATGACGCTGATGGCTGCGTCGGGCGGCAGTATACCGGTCGTCGTTTCTGAGCGGATCGATCCTGCCTATGCCAATCTTGGCCGGATACGCAACTGGTTGAGGCAGAGGCTCTATCCCCGTGCCGCAGCGGTGGTGCTGCAGACCGAACGAGTGCGGGAATGGGCTGCTGACTTTGTTCCGCCACACAAGCTGCATGTCATCGCCAATCCCCTGGCGACGGCATCACAATATGGAGATTCTGATGGCGTCGCCCTTCCGGGCCGAACGGTGTTGGCAGTCGGCCGCCTGACCGAACAAAAGGGTTTCGATCTGTTGATCCAGGCCTTTGCTGCGACGGCTCGCGAGGATTGGTCGTTGCTGATCCTGGGCGAGGGCGAACAGCGGCCGCGGCTGCAGGCGTTGATCGATGCACTGGGTATGGAACGACGCATAGTTTTGAAAGGCCGGGTGAGTAATGTACGGCAGTACCTGCAAAAGGCGCAGTTGTACGTTCTGTCATCGCGTCATGAGGGATTTCCCAATGCCCTGCTGGAGGCCATGAGTGTCGGTCTGCCGGTGATCAGCTATGATTGTCCCAGCGGTCCGGCTGAGATCATCCGCCACGAACAGAACGGTTTGTTGGTGCCTGCCGGCGATATCGAAGCTCTTTCCGCCGCACTGGCCAGGCTGATGGACGATACGCCCCTGCGCAATCGTCTGGGAGATTCCGCCCGTGCTGTCAATGAGCGCTTTGCCATAGACGAAATCATGCAGCAATGGCGGGAATTGCTGTCCGAAACCCTGGCCAATGAAGGGGAAAACTGATGCAGAATGACAGGCAAAGCATATTCTTCCTGATCCGCTCGCTGGAATTGGGTGGCGCGGAGCGGCAGCTGGCGCTGCTGGCCAGGGGGCTGCAGGAAAAGGGCT
>JAJRWJ010000199.1 GCA_024276805.1 Gammaproteobacteria bacterium | reverse complement strand
GGCAATGCCGCCCATCAGCTGCATCCGGTTGCCGGACAGGGATTCAATTTGGGATTGCGGGATGTCGTGCAATTGGCCGGGATGCTGGTACAGAGACGGCAGGAAGGACGGGATATCGGTGCGCCTGCGTTTCTGGCGGATTATGCCGCATGTCGTGTTCGGGACCATGAGCGGGTAATCGGCTTCACCGATAATATCGTGCGGCTGTTTTCCAATGACTGGCTGCCCCTGGCGGCAGCCAGAAATATTGGCTTGACGCTGCTTGATCGCCTGCCCGTCGCCAAAGCCTTTCTTGCCCGCCACGCCATGGGACTGGCTGATCGGCAGTCCAGGGTCATGGGCAGACGTTGAACGTAAGGTCCGTCCGGGACAGGTTTGCTCAGTGTATGCCGTCTAAGACAGACACCGACCTGATGCAAGGATAAACCGGCATGGTCTAAATACCACAGCAAGAGACCGGACTGCCTGGTACGGCCACCTGTTCTCGGTTGATGAAGAATTGATTTTGTAAGCGTCTGAATAATAGGGTCAATATTTTATCATTGGGCCATCTGTTCAAAATCAGGGGCGGCATTAGTTTTTTCAAGATTTAGTTTACCCGGAGTGCATGCTTCTGCTATATTCGGATTCGAAGTGTTCAGTTCACTTGAATGCAGATATCTCGCCGGTTTTTGGCGAAATTAAAATAATAATATCGATAGCATGATGGAGAGGGGATATGCCAGAAGTACTGTTTATTTTAACAATTATTTTTGTAGCTTATGTGGTTTATAGCGTAGTCGGCGATGTCAGAAAATCGAACGCGAAACCTTCTGCGACACATCAGGCTCCGGTGCCCAAACCGGAGAGCAAGCCCAAGCCCGCCACTGTGAAACCGGCTCCCGTTCCTGCATCCGCCAGGAAACAGTCCGAGGCAAAACCACAGCCGCCCGCAACCAAAGCGGAACAGGAGGAAGCAAAGCCGGAACCGGCGGTCGCCAGTGTCAGCAATGAAATCCGTAACCCGGAGACCGGAGAAGTATCGGCTGTCGCGGCAAATTATCGTTTCGTCAAACGTTGGATCAAGGAAGCGCTGGTCAAGGAAGGATTGCTGGATAAAGTCTATAAAGCCAGCGAACTGAATGATGCCAATGCCAAAAAAATAAAGAATGCCTTGAACAAAATCAAGACTCTGGACAAGTACCGGACTTGATTGGCGCTGTTTCGCTATCGGTTTTTCTGTATGAATTTGACAGGATATGCTGCTTCATTCACTGAAGCAGCAGTCTTTTACTGACGTTGTAATTTCCCTCTGGCAGCCTGTTGAACAGGAAGCGAGGTGATCAGGAGACAGTACAAACCTCAGGGGGGTTATTCCAGTCCCAGTTTTTTCAGTCGATAGCGCAAGGACCGAAAAGACATTCCCAGTCTTTTCGCTGCTGCGGTTTTGTTCCAGCGGCTTTTTTCCAGGGCTTCACTGATGGCCTGCTTTTCGATTCTTTCCAGATAATTCTCCAGGCTTGACTCGACCGGGTCGAATTCCGGGACTGCGACCATTGTTTCGTCGCTGCGAGGGAGATTCAAGTCAGATGCCTCGATGCAATTCCCTTCATAGAGTGCCAGCGCGCGTTCCAGTATGTTTTCCAGCTCTCTGACGTTGCCGGGAAAATCATAGTGGCACAACGCAGACAAGGCGGATGTTGACAATTCCGGAGGGTCCATGCCGTTTGCCTCTGCCAGCATCGCCGTCATATGTTTGACCAACTGCGGGATGTCACTGATTCTGGCGCGCAGCGGCGGGACACTGAGTTCGATGACATTGATGCGGTAATACAGATCCTGACGGAATGCACCATCCTGAACCATTTTGCCAAGATCCCGGTGGGTGGCGCTGAGCAGCCGGACATCGACGGAAATTTCCCGCTGTTCACCGACGGGTCGAATCTTTTTCTCCTGAATGGCCCGCAGCAGTTTGACCTGCAGTGACGCCGGCAAATCGGCGACTTCATCGAGAAACAGGGTTCCTCCTTCGGCTGCCTGAAACAAACCGGTTTTATCCGATACAGCGCCGGTAAAGCTGCCTTTTTTGTGGCCAAAAAACTCACTTTCCATCAGATCCTGCGGAATTGCCCCGCAATTGATGGCGACAAACGGTTTGCCATTGCGCGGACTTTGTTTGTGAATCAGTCTTGCCACCAGTTCCTTGCCGGAGCCTGATTCGCCGCTGATATAGATGGGAGCCTGGCTGCGTGCGACTTTGGCTATCTTGGATCGAATGCCACACATGACTGCCGATTCACCCAGCAATTCATGCCGGGTGCGCCTTTCCGCGGGAGGTGAAAGGCTGACCCTCAAAGCCGTGCTGACCAGTTTTCTCAATGCTGTCAGGTCGACAGGCTTGGAGATGAAATCGAATGCGCCGTTTTTCAGGGCGCGGATCGCCGTGTCCATGTTGCCATGCGCGGTGATCACCGCAACCGGCAGCGGCGCATGTCGCTCCTGAATGTGCTTGACCAGTTCCAGGCCATCACCGTCGGGAAGCCGCATGTCGGTCAGACATAGATCGAAGGCCTGTTCGAGCAACAGCAGCTTCGCGCTTTCGATGCCCGCAGCGCTGATGGACTGAATTTCCATACGCTGCAGGGTGATTTCCAACAGCTCACGGATGTCCGGTTCGTCATCGACTATTAAAGCCAGAGGAGATTTCATATCGCGATCAGGGTTTGTTCCGCATCGGGTAAAGTCAGGCGAAAGCTGCTTTTGTTGTCATCAGTTAAAGAATAGCTTAATTTTGCCTGGTTGAGTTCCGCCAGTTCACGGGAGATATAAAGGCCCAGTCCGGTGCCGGTGGCGGATGTGGTGAAAAAAGGTTCGAAAAGTTGACTGATATGCTCAGGGTCGATTCCGGGACCATGGTCGATAACGGCAATGCAGGGTGATTTTTGCACACGGACAGCCCGGATCAGCAGTTCTTTGCCGTCATTGGCGCCATATTTCAAGGCATTGAGGCAGAGGTTGTCCAGAATTTGTTTGAGATGATTGGGGTCCATATAAGCGCATAGCGGATCATCCAGCAACTTTATCTGGAACAGCGATTGTGGCAGGTTGTTTTCCAGGGTGAATTTGTGCAGATAATCGGGCAGCCAGGCATTGAGATGTATTTTCTCCCGGTTGGAAGGGTGACGCCGAGACAGCTGCAGGACATTTTCCACGATCTGGTTCACCCGTTGCGACTGGGTCTGTATGATTTCTGTCAGGCGCTGGTCCTGACTGGTCAAATCCGGGCATTCCGACAACAGTTGCCCGGCATGACTGATGGCGCCCAGCGGGTTGCGGATCTCATGCGCGATGCTGGCGCTTAAACGGCCCAAAGAGGCCAGTTTGCTTTGCTGCAGGCGCTGGTTATAGAAGCCGATATCCTCGAGAATGATCATGTAATAGGTTTCCAGGCGGGTGGGCAGCACGGTCAGGCGAATCTGGATTTCAGCGTCATCGGCAAGCCGCAGTTTGGCCGTGTCCTGATCGGGGGTCCTGCGCCAACGTTGCAAAACGGTGCTCAACTGTGTGGATATTCCGGTCAGCATCCTGGGGGCTGAATCGAGGTCGAGCAGGCGCAGTGCGGCTTCATTGGCCATACTGATCTGTTGTTTCTGGTCGACGATAATGATGCCGGACTGCAGGTGCTGAATAATATAACGGTTCAGTTCTTCCAGCTTCAAAATGGTCAGTTTTCTCTGGTCGGCCAACTGTTCGGTGAGTTAGGCGCGGCCGGCGAGTATATAGGAAAGCAGGGCGATGGCCAGAAACGAGCCACCCAGCATGCCGGCGGAAGAGAAAGCCTTGCTTTCAAAGGCATGGGTTTGTGCGGTGTATAACTGCTCGGCAAGAACGGCCAGTGCCGCCAGGGCGGCAAACAGCATCGCGCAGCGCCCGCCGATCAACAGGCCATTGGCAGCCGTAGTAATGACCAGAAAAACACCAATGCCGCTGGTTACGCCGCCACAGGCATGCATCAACAGGGTAATGATGATAATATCGGTAAAAATCTGCGTCTGTGCATGGAATGCGTAGTCGAAAAGACGCAGATAAATGACCATGCCGGAAATGATGGCCAGGGCCAGATAGGTCAGGCTGAGTGTGCTATAAAGGGCGGGATTGTAGAGATCGAAAATTGCCGGGCCAAAATGGCCGAAACCGACAATGACGAACAGGCTGGCCAGTATCAGTCGGTACAGGAAAAATACTTTCAACAACCCCCAGGCCTGTCGGGCGGGTATGCCATAGCTTTTGGAAAAAGGGCAGGGACGGATTACATCATCACTCATGAAAGGCGTCGCTGGTTGGTCTGAATTCAAATTATTGTTTGGAGTTTGTGGATACTTGTCTAGAATAGCGGGAATTGGTCCTTGGTTTTATGACGGAGTGCGGGTCCGCTATGCAAAATCCTGTCTGGCAAAGCAGTCACTGCCTTGAGGCCAGGCAGAGACGTAGCGCGGGTTGGCCTTGGTGTACCCGACAAGCCGGTGGAAAGTGGATTATGCCTCCGCTAAATCCCGCTGCAATAGTCTTGACTCAATACCAGTGAAGCAAAGCAGCGGATTTCACAAGGTATGGCAATAATATGTTGACTCAATTTAGAACCAACATGACATTTCAATAATAGCATCGCAGAGAAAACAGGAGAAAAAATATCCATGAATATTCATGAGTACCAAGCCAAACAATTGTTTCAGCAGTATCAGATTCCGATACCCACTGGCAAGCTTGCCGTCAATCCCAATCAGGCCAGGCAGGCTGCGCAGGAAATCGGCGGTGAAAGCTGGGTCGTCAAGGCACAGGTGCATGCCGGTGGACGCGGCAAGGCCGGTGGCGTGAAGCTGGTCGACGACTTTGAACAGCTTGGTGAAGAAACAGAAGCGATGCTGGGTACCCACCTCGTCACCATTCAGACCGGGCCGGAAGGTCTGCCGGTGGAATCGGTGCTGATTGAAAAGACCTATCCCATCCAGCGGGAATTCTATATCAGTCTG
>JAJRWJ010000198.1 GCA_024276805.1 Gammaproteobacteria bacterium | reverse complement strand
GTCTGGCAAAGGTCTTTCAGCGTCTTGACCGATGCCGGAGTGTCGCCAGGCCTCTGCAGTTGATGACCCATCTGGCCAATGCCGACGACCTGCGGGATCCGAAAACCAGACAGCAGCTGGCATCCTTCCATGCGGCGACAGTAGCTTATTCCGGCCCCAGGACGGTGGCCAATTCCGCCGGGATTCTGGCCTGGCCGGATTCGATTGCCGATTGGGTTCGTCCTGGCATCATGCTTTACGGGGTCTCTCCATTTCCTGAACAATATGGGCGACAGTTTGGCCTGCAGCCGGTAATGAGTCTGCATTCCAGGCTTATCGCGATAAAAACCATCGCCCCCGGTGACAGTGTCGGCTATGGCGGGCAGTGGACTGCGCAACGATCGACGCTGCTGGGTGTGGTGGCCATCGGTTATGGCGATGGCTATCCACGGCAGGCGAAAACCGGCACGCCGGTTCTGGTCAATGGCCGGCGCACGCCCTTGATCGGCAGGGTGTCCATGGATATGATCACCGTCGACCTGGAGAATTGTCCGGAGGCCAGGCCAGGCGATCCGGTCACGCTGTGGGGGGAGGAATTGCCGGTGGAGGAAATAGCCCGCTGTGCCGATACCATACCCTATACATTGCTATGTGGTATCACCCAGCGTGTGCAGATCATTGCCCGATAATTTTATGTGGTTGTTTCCGTAGAGTGCATAAGCACAGCGTCATGCACCGTTGCAGGCTCGATTGCTGACAACAACAGGATGTGTTGGCGGATGACGCTGCGCTTATCCGCGCTACCTGAAAATTTTCATGACTATGCAGAAAAAAACCAAAACAGCATTCGTCTGCAGTGAATGTGGCGCGGATTATCCGCGCTGGGCGGGGCAATGCAGCAGCTGCGGGGAATGGAATACCGTCAAGGAGGTGCGTCTCGGGTCAGGCAGATCCGGTTCCGTCTCGCAGCGTTCCGGTTATGCCGGGCAGCGTTCCACGGTACAGCTGTTGTCCGAAGTCGATCTTAGCAGGGCGGAAAGAATCACGACTGGCATTGCAGAATTCGACCGGGTTCTGGGAGGTGGTGTGGTTCGGGGCAGTGTCGTGCTGATTGGCGGGGCGCCGGGGGCCGGGAAGAGCACCATACTGCTGCAGGCCATCGCCAATGTGGCGCAACGGGGCGTCGATGTGCTGTATGTCTCCGGGGAGGAATCTTTGCAGCAAATTGCGGAACGGGCGCATCGTCTCGGTCTGCCTGCGCAGAATATCAAAATGCTGGCGGAGACTTCGGTGGAGAATATCTGTCAGGTCCTCGATGAGGAAAAGCCACGACTGCTGGTCATCGATTCGATACAGGTAATGCATACCCAGCAGACGGACTCCGCTCCTGGTTCCGTCTCCCAGGTCCGGGAAGCGGCGAGTATGTTGACCCAGTACGCCAAAACCCATGCTGTCTCGATCTTCATGGTTGGTCATGTCACCAAGGATCAGTCCCTGGCAGGGCCGATGACACTCAGCCATATCGTCGACACGCAGGTGGTTTTGTCGGCCACCGATGATGCCCGTTACCGGGTGCTGCGAGCGGACAAGAACCGCTTCGGCAGTGTTGGCGAGCTGGGGTTTTTCGCGATGGGCAATACCGGCCTGAAGGAAGTCAGGAATCCATCGGCGATGTTTTTGTCGCGCTCCGAGAATCCCTCGCCTGGCAGTGTTGTCACGGTATTGTGGGAGGGTACCCGACCTCTGCTGGTGGAGATCCAGGCGCTGGTCACCGAATGTCAGTATGGCAACCCCAGACGGCTGGCTGTCGGTTTCGATCAGAATCGCCTGGCCATGCTGCTGGCGGTGCTGTCCCGGCATGGCGGCATCTTCACTGCCAATGATGAAATCTACGCCAATGTCGTCGGGGGTATCAAGGTTACCGAGACCAGTTCTGACCTGGCCATTGTCATCAGCATTGTTTCCAGTTTCAAGGACCGGGTCATTGCCAGAGATGCACTGTTTTTTGGCGAGATCGGTTTGAACGGCGAGATCAGGCCGGTTGCCAACGGCTATCCCAGACTCAGCGACGCCGCCAAACACGGCTTCAAAAAGGCGGTCATTCCCAAAGCGAACAACCCGAAAAAGCCAATTCAGGGGCTGCAGATCTATCCTGTAGCCAGTATTTCCGAGGCGCTGGATTTGCTCCAGGAGATTCAGAATTCCTGATTTTTTGTAGTCAGCCTTGTGTCATGATCCTGGACAGCCTCTCAGGCTGCATCAGACTCGACCAGCGCCAGAAGGTCTCTTTCCAGCAGGTCGCTGTTGCCGAGGTTCAGTTCCACCAGACGACGCAGCTGACTGATGCTGTCGATTCCGAGATGCACGCACTTGAATCCGACATTGCAGCCGACGATATGTGCCGGCTGCAATGCCATGCTGATTTCAATGCTGTCTGATAATCTCAACTGCAATGTATAGATAAGCTGCAGGTCGCCCTCCCAGGGGTCGGAAAAGCGCAGCAGACAGCCCTTCAGACACAGGTCGATGACCTGGCAGGGCCAGACTTTTTCCTGGCTGTTCAGACTGGCCTTCGCGGAATAGAAAACACGATGAAAACTGCGTTTTTCGTTTTGGATTTGTATTTGCATGGAGAAGTCAGTCGATGAAAAACTGCATGGCGCTGTTATCGATGACCACGGTATCGTTGTGCCGTAATTTCAGGGTTTTTTCTCCAAGTGGCTGCTGGTTGACCTGCAGCGAATTGTCATGTTCCAGTGCGGATATGAAGTAACCCTCTTTTCTTTTGCTGATCACGACGATACCGTCGCCGCCCCGCCCCAGGCGGGTCATGGCCTTTTTCAGGGGGATGACCCGACCGATGTGTTTGCCGCTGATGACCTGCAGGTTGGCCTCAGGCAATTTTACGGCAGGTTTGATTTCCTGGTTGAGAGATTCGATATCCTTGCTTAGCAGCGTATCTTTTTGCAGATCCGCGGCAATGACGACAGCCGAATTGAAGACGATTGAATGTTTGCCGATGCTGATCTTGTCGCCATTTTCCAGAGTGGTTTCCTTGACATTTTCAGCATTGACGATCAAGGGGAAATCATCGTTCAGTTGTTTGATGATATTGCTGCTTTCCTTGAGTATCACCACGGCATGGACCGGTGCGATGGCCAGGCTGTCGAGATGAATGTCGTTGGTTTCATCCCGGCCGATGTGGATCACGCCGTAGTCGAACAGACTGGACTGAATGGGTTTGTCTTTGAAATAAACGGTAAATTTGGCCATTGTGCAAGTGGATTCATTCGGACTTTGGCATTAAGTATAGCCTTAATTATTTTTGTTGCACCGGGAAAAAATAGTTTT
>JAJRWJ010000197.1 GCA_024276805.1 Gammaproteobacteria bacterium | reverse complement strand
GCACACACGCATAACCTGATACTGCGCTGCATGCTGTCAGGCACCCGCGATATACAGCAGGAATTTTATGAGGAAAGCCGGAACTGGGCGAAATTGTATGAACCCACGTCTCTCCCTTCTTCAAAGATCAACAGGACCAGGTACCCGACCTGCAAGCTCAACATTGGCCTGTTCTGCAACTATGCCGATACCGTGTTTGGAGAAATGGCTGTTTTTCCGATGCTGCAGAATTTTGCCGCCGCCGGAATCGATGTTTTTTTATATAATTTTTCCATTTCCGAAATACAACGCGATAGTATAAACCGTCATAACGGTACTCAGGATAACGTTATTATTCACAACGTCAAAAATTTAACACTTGAGCAACTTAAGCAGAAAGTCCTCGATGACCAGATAGATATATTGTTCGACCTCAATGGCAGACTCAGGGAAGACAACAGGCTGGAAGTTTTTTTTCACCATCCGGCCCCACTGCAAATCAATTATTTCAATCTGGCCGGGACAACGGGCATGAAAAGCTTCGATTATGTCATTGCAGATCCCATTACCCTGCCGCAGGAAGAGGAAAAATTCTATACCGAAAAGGTAATCCGACTGCCCAGTGGCGTCAATGGCGCCTATCAAATGCGCAGGACAACAGCAATTGGATCCCTCCCCTTTCAGCAAAAGGGATACATCACTTTTGCATCGTTCAATGCCTTTTTCAAAACCAATGAACCTTTGCTGAATTTATGGTGCAGAATCCTTCACGCAGTACCCAGGTCCAGAATCATCATTAAAAATCAGGAAATATCCAGACAACGCGTCAGAAAAAAAATACGTTCAATTTTTTCGGCAAATGGTATTGCCGGGGACAGGATCATTCTGGAAGGTTTCACCCCCATGGAGGTCATGAAAGTCCGTTATGGTGCAGTGGATATCGCTCTGGATACCTTCCCCTACAGCGGCGGTTCGACGACACTCAATGCCCTGTGGCAGGGGGTGCCTACCATAGCTTTACAGGGGCAGGGATGGAGGTGCAACACTGCTGCTTCAATGCTGGCCAGCGCGGGACTGGAGGCGCTGATTGTGCGAAGTGCGGAAGAGTATCTGCAAAAAGCGGTGCAGTTGGCGACCGATATCGCTTTCTTGAAGGATGTCAGAGAACATTTGAAAAACAACATCAGCAATTGTCCATACTTCAGACCAGACGTCGTCTATCCACAGATTGCTGCAGCATTGCAGAATATCAGGCCGGAAAAACAAGCCTCCCCAACATAGTCAAGTGCTTTTTTCTTGTGCCAGCCTCGCCCCAATAAGAAAGAGCAAGGTAATAGTGCTGGAAGCCCCCCCTGACATGCACTTCAGACATCTGAAATCCAGAATAGTCCCAGAATAGTCAAGTAAACCCCATGTTTCCTTTTTTGGAGGTTTTTCGTCAGTATTGTTTCAATACCTTAAATTCTGAATTGAAAAAACAATGCACCTCCCACAACAAATGCACATTGTATCCTTGCTCGGTTATTCTGTATAAATGAATCACCAGCCTTTTGCGGACCATTTCCAAACTTCCAGCAATAATCATCTATCACAACCCACCCCCCCGGACAGACTTTTTTTGCCAAAGAGCCAGATCCTGCCTGACAAACTCGTAACCATGATTACCATCAATATGCAACAAAGCGACCGAACCGCTATAACTTGTCAAACCAAAGACTTGTGATTTTACAAAAAGATTGGAACAATAATCCCGATAGGCTTCATTTGAAGGTGATTGCAGATAGTTTATATTGCCACGACCATAAGGTAACAAATTCATTTGAAATATCATTAACGCAGAACTGATATCATGGGTATTCGATGAATATTTCATCAACAACTCGGAACCCTGAGGTAAATAATTTCTGTCCCATGGATCGATACATAAGAGCGGACCAATGGAATAATTACCTGCAAGATATGCTAGAACAAAAGCCGACTTACCCCATAACACCCCAATCTCAATAATATCCCCGGGTGGACAATAGCGCATAATCTCACAAAGTGCCGCAATCTTTGACCCATCTGTTTCACCCGGAATTGATCGCGCATGTCTGAACAGGCTGGCATATTGTATCGGTAACAATTTCTCCTTGCCTCTGGAGGCTGTAGCCAATGATAGAGTACTTTCAAACAACTCTTGTCCACTCTCAAGACACTCACGATAAGGCTGCAATTCAGTTTCTATAGGCTGTGTATTGACTAATGTGAGATTCAGTCCATTATCAGTGATCAACTCTTCGACAAAATTCCAAATGACCTGATGCGGAGTGAAAATCTGACTGATTCGCTTCCGCTTGACCAGCTCTATCAATGATTGGGCAAAATCAGGATGAGTAATATGCGGAATATAAAACCACTGTTGATAAGCTTTTCGAGACAGGTCATATTTTTCGGAAGATGCACCTATCACTTCAATGGCAGCTTGGTCGACTTAGCATAAATACTCAAGTGAACGAGGCATGCCGCCGGGCAGGCACAGTACCTTTGTTTTCTTTGTCATACTGTTCAGTCCTTGATTGCCGTTAGTAAAAAATAGAACGGATAAACCTGCTGTATTTGCAAGTCTCGCAAACCGTCGGGGAGAAATTCCAGCGGGCAGTGGTCGACCGTATCGTGCCCAGCCAGGACTTTTTTGAAATACTGACGCTCGATCGAAGTAGCCTGAGGGTACAGGTTCTCGTCGAACAGCAGGATCATGCCTCCTTTTTTTGTCACCCGCAACATTTCTGCAAGCGCCTGGCGGATATTGGCGTAACCGTTGACGGCGCCATAATTCAAGGTGACATCAAAAAATCCGAGGCGAAGGGCAGGTCGGAGGCTTCCGCGAAAACGAAATCCATCGGACGATGCAGCGCCGTGATTTGCCTGACACCTTTTTTCAGCATCACCTCGGAAAGATCCAGACCCGTCAAGTTGGCATCCAGGTCCAACCAGCCATGCCTGATCAGTGAATTGCAGCTGCCAGTGGAAATATCGAGAATTTCCAGTTTTCCATGACATCGTTCCAACCCCTTCAATAACTCGTCATGAATCCGGCTGAACGATTTCTCCGGCGTGAAGGAAGATTTCAATAATGCCAGTTTGACCGGCACAGCCAGCATCAGCAAATAAAACAGATAGGTATGCCGCCAGAAAAAAAAACCAGCGGCGCCAAGCGTCAGCAATCGAAACAGGCCGGCATATGAATACAGTCCTCCCTCAGTCAATAATCCTGCTGATACCTGCACAACGCCCGTACAGACAAAAAAATAAAACAGCCAGTGTTTCCAGCTGATTTTCATCGGTCTCGCCGGCATGACCAGCAATGGCATCATGAACTGATAGAACAGTCCCACCAGGCCATTGTAAAAACTATCGCGCAATTTTCGATCATGCCGATGCAGCCGCTGTTCTCTATAAAAACAGGGAATACCATCAATACAGCGAAACAGGCTGTTGCAGCTTCTACATTGCCAATATGTCGTGCTCTCCATCAGTGCTTGCTGGCCACATTCAGGACATCGGAATTTTTTTGATGCAATCATGCCGGGTATTTACTGAAGCGCATCGGAGAGTGCATTGGTAGCCAGCAGTTCCAGCACCAGGCTCCACTTGCCGGCCAGCGAATGCCAATGGAGCGCTCGTTGCGGATCTATCGGTTCGATTTGGTGTGGAATATCGTATCGAAACAGCAACACATCACCGATATGATGGCTACTCGAGGTATGGATATCGCCACCATCGGTGGTAAAAACATTGCCACCTTCGCTATAGTCGACAAGCCATTCCGACAGACTGGTAATCAAACCGACACGCTGCGGCAACAGAGGATGAATGTGATTGGCGAGATAACCGCCACCGGCAGGATAATGCAAAAATTTGACTCTGACTTCCGGGTCGGACAATCGATAGTCAGTATCGGCCACGGAATTTTGCAGAGCCAGCATGGGTTCTGCAACTTGGTACAGTGCGGAACGCAGGTCCGGATCCAGTGCATCCAGATCGCCAAAACCGTATTGATGAAAAATATGCGGCAGCCTGGTCGTCAAGTCCGATCCGTCGATACGATGAAAATTGAGGTTGGCGACACTGGCCGACCGCCCCGCTGGAAAAACCGCCTGCTGCTGCCCCCATTGCTGTACGGCCTTTTTCAGTTCGAGCAGACGATCCACGGCAAAACAGCCTTTCAGTATCACAATCCGGCCATCTTCTATGCGATGTTTCAGTGATTTTCCTGCCTCGGCAAAGTGCACCGTCGAACCACACAGATTCGCATCGATAATATCCAAACCATTCATATACTACTCCTGTATGGCATAGCCAAAGCCGAAACGCCCAAAGCCGTTGCCGTTATAAAACATATATTTCCTGCCCCGGTAACTGATTACATTGGGATAGGCCAGCATTTCACTGTCCCAGCCATTTTCCGATATATCGATGCCCGCCTGCTCATCCCTGCGCAACCAGTTAAAGCCATCATTGGATTCTGCATAGCCGATTCTATAACTCCTGCTGCGGTCATGACGATAATCCTCCCCTTGCCGGAAGCAATACCACATTTTATAAGTCTCCCCTTCCTGAACGATGCTTGCACTGCAGATTCCGGCTTCGGCTGAATTCTTGTAATCGATGGCGACCCGCCCCTCCCTGTGCCAGTGAATTCCATCGTCCGATTCAGCATATTTTATATGGTAGAACGGTTCGGCCCGACCCTTGATGATTTGCCAGCGGGTACAGGACTGATACCACATCCGCCAGACG
>JAJRWJ010000196.1 GCA_024276805.1 Gammaproteobacteria bacterium | reverse complement strand
GTTGACCTGGATCTTGTGGTCATGCAGAAAATAGCGGTCTTCATCGACGCTGGGGAAGTTGTAATAGGGCCGGATGCCCTGCAGTTGCTGATAGACCGGTTTCAGGAACTCCCGGTCCCAGACCGGAATATTTTCAAAATGTTTCTGGTTGGCCCAGCCGACGATATCGTCTCTGGGGTCCACTTTGACCTGGTAATCGATGATGTTGATGCGGCCCAGGTCATAAGCGGAGTAAGTCGCCACGATATTGTTCTTCATGAAGACCCCTTCCGTGGTAACGGGATTGGGTTTCACGATAAAGGTATTGATCAGGTCCGGAATGGATTGGACTTTCTGCAGACCCAGGGAGGCGAAAAACACCACCAGGAAAACGATGCTGGTGATCAGGCTGTTTTTGTCCCGCGAATAAAAATGTATGATGCCGGCGGTCGATGCGCAAATGAATGTCGCGATGCCTATCCAGATAAGAGGCAGCAGATAGCGGACTTCGACAAAGCCGGGGCCAAAGAATACCGGTTGATGATTGCTGTAATAGAGCAGTGAAAACCGGTCCAGCAGCAATCCCCAGACCACGAACAGAATGACGAAGCCGTAGAGAATGGTCAGATGTATTTTCGCTCCCCGGGGGAACTCCTTTTTCTGATCGGGAACGAAGTAGTGCTCCAGCCAATAGATCGCCGTGACCATGATCAACAGTAAAATGGCAGTGGTCAGCAGCTCTCTTTGTATCAATTGATACATTGGGTAGGAGAACAGATAGAAGCTGACGTCATTGCCGTATACCGGCTCACTGACGCCGGAGTCCCGGCCAAAAACATACAGGATGGCGGCTTCCCACTGGTCATAAAAAGGGATCGCAATGGCGATCGCCAGCAGGATCGACAGAGGTGTATAGACCTTCAGCGAGCCCTGTATGAAGACATCGGAAAATTGCTGAAAGCGCTTCCGACGCTGGCTGTCGGCGAGCACTTCATCGGGTGGGTTCAGACCCAGATAGCGGCTGGCGACCCAGAAATGGAAAAAGAAAATGGCAAAGAAAATCAGCGTTACGCCGCCGGACAGGAAAAAACGGTACAGCAGTCTCAGCCAGAAATAGGTTTCGAACTGCAGGGAACGGAACCACCACAGGTCGACGAACAGATCGAGAAAAATAAAATAGAACGCGACATACAACGCAAGAAGGACAAACAAAGTCGCGCCTGTGTAAGCGGCAAGTAATTTCCAGTTCCGCATGATTTCCTCTTCAACAATCTATTTTATTATTTCAGTTAAGTGATTTTACGCTGTTACAGGGGATAAACCAAAGAACAAAACAGCAATAATACCGGACTCAAGCAGTTAATCAAGATGCCATTGCGCGGCAATGTGGATATCCATCATTCCGGCAATGCCAATCCATAAAAATGCTGCGGTCATGGCATCGAGTATTACGCCGATACAGGCAGACTGCCGGTCATGCCTGTTCCGGGCCGTGGTCAGTACTGCGCGGCTTTTTCTCCGCGCTGGCAAGGTTCGCGGTTTTACTCGCCAGCTGTTCATGCAAAAAGGCAAGATTGCGGCTGTGGGTCAGTATCACGACCTCATCATCCGCCTTGAAACGAAAATCGGCATCCGGAATGGTGAATTTGCCATGGCGATACAGACAGATGATCCGGCTCTGCTCCGGCAATTGCAGGGAGCTCATCATCTGTTCATTTTCGGAGTCTATGACAAAGGAAAAAATCCGCGCCTCATCCTTGATCAAGGCGCTCAATGCCAGCAGATCCTGGCCCTCGACGATATCCGCCAGGTAACGGCCGATAGTCTGGTCGGGAATGATGGTGTCTTCCAATCCGAGTTCCCGACAAATATGCTCCAGCTCAGGGTCTTCTATCTTGGTGATGACCCGTTTGAAGCCCAGGGAGCGGCCAACCAGACTGGTTATCATGTTGACCTGGTCGTTGCCGGTCAAACAAAAAAGAAAATCGACTTCTTTGGGGTTCGTCTCACGAAGTATCGCCGGTTTGCAGCCATTGCCACAAACAAAACCACAGTCGAGCTCGTTGGACAAAGCGTCTATCAAGGCCTTGTCCCGTTCAATGATGATCACTTCGTGAGCTTTTTTCAATAATGCGGCAGCGGTCATTCTTGCCAGGGAGCCCGCGCCTAAAAATACCGTCCTCATGATTCCTGCAAACGCCTGCCGAACCAGGTCTTTGGATAGATGCAAACCAGCAGGGCGATTATTTCCAGGCGCCCTGCCAGCATATCGAAACAGAGTATCAGTTTCAGGGGCGTCTGCAATTCCATCCGCGTGATGCCGGTCGACAGTCCCACGGTGGATGTTGCTGAAAGCACTTCAAAAAGGGCGTCCAGAGGATGATAGTCCATGGCGATAAAAGGCAGCCAGGAAAAAAATACCAAAGCCATAAACCAGCCCAACAAGGTCAGGATATGGGTGATTTCTTCAGAATGTATGGTCTTGCCGGACAGTTTCGGCTCGAACACAGCATGACTGGATACTGCGGTATGGCGGATGGTGTATTGCATCAACTTCAACAGAATCAGGAAACGGAAGACTTTCAGTCCGCCGGCCGTGGAACCCACGGCGCCTCCTACTGCCATGGACATGAGAAGAATGCCTTTGACCAGCGGATCGAGTTCGGCGACAGGCAAGCTGCTGAAGCCGGTCGTCGTTTGCGCGGAAATAGCCAATAACAGCGCCTGTCCTGCCGATGTCAGGTAATCAATTTCAGCCGTGCAAGACAGGATCAAAGTCAGTGGCAGGGTGACACTCAGGATCAATAACAGCATGGCAAAAAATTCCAGGGTCGAGAGCGATTCACCGAAGCCGCGCTGACAGATACGGTAATACCAGGGCAGCGAAACGGCTCCAAGGAGACCGCTGCACGACAACAGCAGCTGTATGCGCCAGGCGCCGAAACCGGACAGACTGTCGTCGAATGTGGAAAAACCACCGGTGGAAACGGCGCTCAGGGCATGTACCAGCGAGGTAAAACCATCGACTCCGGAAAGCAACAATAATAATACAGTGAGCATGGTCAGCAATGCATATACCAGCGTCACCTGCCGGGCATGCTGATGGATGCTGACGGTCACATCTTGCGGCTCAAACTCCTGGGCCAGCAGGCGGCGATTTCCCGGTTGTTTGCCAGTCAGCAAGGCAATGGCCAGGACCACGAAGCCCAGTCCACCATACCATTGCATCCATGACCGGGCAAACAAAAAACTTCGCGGTTTTTCCTGCAGGTCGACCAGTGTCGATAAACCGGTGGTGGTGATGCCGGAAATACTCTCAAAGACGGCATCCAGCACTGCCATGTTGGCTCCCATAAACGGGTAGACCATTGCCGATGCAGCCAACAGGAAGGCAATGACAGTCACCACCAGTGCTTCGTTGGTTTGAATTTGCGCAGCAGCTGGCAGGCGGATAAAAGGCAGGGTTGCAACGCCAAGCAGAACCGTGACCGTTGCAAAACGCAGCGCCAGTGTAAATTCTGCATAGTACAGCGCCACGCCCGCCGGCAGCAAAAAAAGCCCTGCCTGAATAAAAGTCAGCTGCGCGGCATATTTGAGGACGACCGGGCCCCTGATTGCATACATCAGCAAGGATGATTGTTCATTCATGAATCAATGGTCGCATAAATACAGGAATTGCATGTACCACATTTTTTCAAGAATCGGTTTTCCGGCATGGCCTGCCCCCGGTTTGATCTGGGGGACTGCCGGAATCCAGGCTTCAGGGATGGCTTAAAACATGCCGTACATGGCACTGGATGCCCATTTTCCGGCGAACATGACGAGTTTGCGGAGAATCTGACAAGGTAGAGCTAAATATACTCAGCAAAAAAACGGTTGTAATTTTCAGCATTCAATGCTGCTTGCTGGGGATTGTTCAAGGCGTTGTGTCTGCACAGGTTTACATCATAGGTAATATCTTTGGTGCCGCCTGTTTTGTGGCTGAGTTCGTGATACATGGTCTCCGCCAAATTCCCGACATCTCCACCGTGACTTCTGGGGACCAAAAGTATGCGCATGCCACTCCCGACATGAATCGATTCGGAAAACTTGTCGCCGGGGCCGCGATTGCGCATCAACCATACATAGCCGCACAAACCATTCGATCCTTGTTCTATCGCGTTGCCGGTTGCATTGACAAAAGTAATTGGCCGGCTGTTTATGGCTGCGTCAATTTCCTTGACGATGGAGGACACCTTCATTAGATGTGTGTTTTTTCCGGTGCCATCGAACCAGGTCCTGAAATGTGTCAGATCACCCGAAAAAAGTGCGGCTTTCGCCGTTGCAGAGCCTGCCTTCAGAAGCATCACCGCAGCGATCAGCCTTTGTTTCTCGGGTATGGAAAAACCTTCGAATTGAATCATTTTTGTACTCCGGTAAAAAGTAACTGCTGTTTGTCGGCCAAAATCCCGCCGAAGCATTTTTTTCAGGGTGGATCACCTGCATTTCCCGAGTCTAATGACGGAATAAAAATGTGTCAAATCGACAGGCAAGGCAATGGCTCATGTGTAGCTTGCGACAGCGTCATGCATTCAGGCGGTATTCAATTTTGCGTTTGTATTTCAGGAAATGCACTGTCTGTAATTGTTCGGAGTTGTCTACACCCAGTGCCAGGACAGGGATGTCGATATCGGTGATACGGATGGGGTATCGTTTGTGGGTCTGCCGGAACTGCAGAACGTATTTCGCGGCCATTTTGAATACTTGTTCACCGTATTCCATACTGGAAAATTCCTGGTTATTGCAATACACGGTGTAATTGATCATCCGGCCGGAATTACCCTGTTCGCCGATCACCCGGACGTTCAGATATTGCCACAATGGCGCCGGATCGAGTTCTATCGGGATGCAGGACAGCAGGGCCGCGGAATTTTTTTGAATTTCGTAATAGCTGATAGTCAACGCATCATCTGGCAGGCTGTGGCGCAGGATGCTTTGCAGAAATGCGGCATAGGCGGTCAATAGTTGCTTCACTGGCGCCTGATCGTGCTGCTGATGAAACAATGCGCCTTTTTCGTCGAGTATATAGATATCCACAGTGGTCTTCCGGGCAAGGCAGAACACTTGTATGATACCGGCGCGGTTGTAGTCATAGATGAACGGGATGGGCGTGTTTTTCAGTACTTCCGGGTCGAAAAGCACCCGGCTGTAGACTTCCTGCTGTCTGCCCAGTTCTTCCAGCAACGCTTCTTCATGATCGATGCGCCAGTGGCTGAAGCGGCCGTTTTTGTTCTGAATCACATAATAGTGCTGTTCACCCGGGAGTAGATAGCGCGCTGTTTTTCCCGGCTCCAGACATCCGGCCATGGCCGCCAGCCTGTTGATGATGCCTTCCAGGCGCAGGGCTATGCTTCTGCCCCGGACCGGCGTATGGCAGGCCACTGCAAGAGTGTCGGAAGTGAATGGCGCAACGCTGTCGGCAATGGTTTCCATCAGCAAGTCGAACAGCCCATCCAGTTCCAGGTAGCGCTTCACGGAAATCTCTCCCCAGGTCGAAATGCTAACGCGGTCAATACTACGGACGAAGTTTTCCCGCGCGGCGCCATAACTCAGCACGTCATTGCGTTCACTGATGACATGCCTGCCATGGTCACGGGTTTCGGGGAGGGGCAGGCAGAGATTGATGAAAGCCAGCGATGTCTTCAGGCGATTACCTTTGCGGTAGGCATCCAGGGGTGTTGTGGCGCCATAGCAGTGGTTGTCGAGAAACTGTTTCAGGCTTTGCAGCAGTTCATGAATTTGCAACTGTGTCGCACAGAAATTGTCTGACTGCAGATGCACCTGCAATTTTTTATGATACAGACCATTGACCACCAGCCAGACCAGAATCTCCATCAGATTCCAGCTTTTCTTCAGTGCCTCGTGGTGCTGTGCATCCCTGGTCTGTAGTAATCCCTGGTAGAGTCCCCAGCCCAGGTCACCGGTGGCAAAAGTGCTTTCCACCAGGGTCAGTTCCATGTCCTGGCTGTGCAGCGACGCTCTTGTGGTGATGATTTCCACTTTTCCCGGGCGGCGCTCCAGGTAGGAATAGAGTTTCCTGCCGAGCAGTCTGATATCGGCATGCTGCTGTTTGTCGTGTTGCACATGCTTGCCGGCAAAGCCCATGGTCATTCGGTAGCACTTGATCAATTGTTGCAGGATGATGGCATGCTGCTGCGTGGCCTTGCGGATGTTCCAGGATTTCCTCCTGTTCAGTTCCGCGAGCATGTTTTCCGGCCAGTTCCAGTTCCGGGCGATGCTGGCGATAAATTCCTGACGCTGGCGCCTGATCTTCGGGTCGCTGAGGGTGTCGGGGTCACCGATGATTTTCATATACAAAGACTGCCTGGCCAGCGCCAGCCGGCCGACGGATTGTGCCCGCAGCAGATACTGATCGACTTTTTGGTAGATCAACAGATAGGGGTCGACGGCATCGATAGCAAATTGGCCGCGATAGACGGCTTTTTTCAGATCCAGGCAGAGCCATGCAGGATCGGGAAATTCGCTGGCGTAGCATTCCATCAACAGCAATTTCAATAACGATTTGTGTGGCGAACTGATGGCTTTGTAGAGATGCCACAATGTCGCACTGATGAATTCATCGGCAGGTACGTGTTCCAGGCCGCCGAAATCGATGATCTCCCGTTTCGAGATGAAGCGCCTGTGCTGTAAATGGGCGACATAGGTGGAATAATTACCTTCCTGGTGTGGGGGAACAAACCACCAGGCAGGCATCCTGCCTGCGATATGGATGGCGGTCCGGTAAAATTCCTCGAGAAGGAGATAATGCTGGGTCTTGCCGCTGCTTTCAAACGATATCGGTGTGTCCTGACCGGCGCGGAACTGCTCGTTGTCCAGGACAAAAAAATGAACTTCCAGGCCGAGCCCGGCGGCCCATTGTTCGACAGCCAGGGTCTTGCTGCGCAGCGCCGCGAGTTGTTCACTGGACAGATCCGGCCTGCGGCATAGCCAGATATCCATGTCACTGCTTCTGGAGAAGGCGATGCTGCTGACGCTGCCCATCAAAAACAGTGCCAGAATGGAATGTTCCCTGAGTGCCCGGCGTTTGTAGTTGAAACTTTTGGAAAACGTTTTGGCCAGCAATATGGCTGCGCGGGAGGGATGGTAGTCCGGAATGCCCGCCGGTGCATCGGAACCAACAAAGCCGGGCAGCATGGGATGGTTCTGATGAAAAAGCAGTGGCAGCAAATCCAGGAAGACCCGCTGCCGTGGATAGAGAAAATCCTGGATTTGCCGGTAGCGCAAACGGTGCAGGTTTTTGAAGCGCTGGCCAATGGCGAACAGGTCTTTTTGCTGATGTCCTCGCCGGGGGAGCCCAGCTGGATTGGCTGGTATTTGGCTCTGGGTTCAATCACGTCACGCACTCGAATGGCTTCCTCAGGTCGATGCCGTTAAGTATAGAGCACGGCAGGCGTTTGGTGTCCCGGAGGGTAATTTTCAGGCGGACTCAAAGCACGGTCTTCAGTCTGTAAGCAAATGTCAGGCCAGTTCTTTTCTTGCCGCTTCGATGGCTGCAAGGACGGCTTCCGGCGCCGTGCCGCCGATGTGTTTGCGGGCCGCGACGGATCCTTCCAGGGTCAACACCCCGAACACATCTTCAGTGATCATGGGCGACAGCTGCTGTAGCTCCGGCAGGGAAATTTCCGCCAGATCGCGGCCGCTGTCGATACCCAGCCGGACCGCCAGTCCGACGATTTCGTGGGCATCTCTGAAAGCGGCGCCCTTGCGCACCAGGTAGTCGGCCAGGTCTGTTGCCGTGGAAAACCCTTGTCTGGCGGCTTTGTACATGTTTTCATGTTTGCTGCGAATATGCGGCACCATGTCGGCAAACGCCCTGAGGCAATGCAGCAGCGTGTCGCAGGTATCGAACAGCGGCTCCTTGTCTTCCTGATTGTCTTTGTTGTAGGCCAGTGGCTGGCTCTTCATCAGCATCAGCAGCGCCATCAGGTGTCCGGTGACGCGGCCGGATTTGCCGCGCACCAGCTCCGGGACATCCGGGTTCTTTTTTTGCGGCATGATGGACGATCCGGTGCAAAAGGCGTCCGGTAGTTCGATAAAGTCGAACTGGGCGCTGGTCCAGAGCACCAGTTCCTCGGAAAAGCGTGACAGATGCATCATGATCAGGCTGGCGGCGGCACAAAACTCGATGGCAAAATCACGGTCGCTGACCGAATCCAGGGAATTCGCCGTTGGCGCGGTAAAGCCAAGCAGTTCCGCGGTCTGGAAACGGTCGATGGGGTAGCTGGTGCCGGCCAGCGCAGCGGCGCCCAGTGGCAGATAGTTCATGCGCCCGCGGCAATCCCGCAGTCTTTCCCGGTCGCGCTTGAGCATTTCGAACCAGGCCAGCAGGTGGTGGCCGAAAGTGACCGGCTGGGCGACCTGCAAATGGGTGAAGCCGGGCATGATGGTTTCCGCTTCCTGTTCGGCAAGATTCAGCAAGGCCAGCTGCAGGCGTTGCATCATGGCGTCGATATTGTCGATTTCCTCGCGCAGATACAGGCGGATGTCCGTGGCAACCTGGTCATTCCGGGACCGGCCGGTATGCAGTTTCTTGCCGGCGATGCCGATCAATTCGGTCAACCGCGCCTCGATGTTCATATGCACATCTTCCTGTTTCACGGACCATGCGAAGCAACCCCGGTCGATTTCCCCGGCGATCTGTTCCAGACCGGAAAAAATGGCATCCCGCTCCGCTTCGGTCAGGATGCCGATGTCACACAGCATGCGTGCATGAGCGATAGACCCCTGAATGTCATGGCGTGCCAAACGCCGGTCGAAATCCACCGAAGCGGTAAAGGTTTCGACAAAGGCATCTGTCGCCTGGGTGAAGCGGGCGCTGGAAAGCTTGTCATTACTGTCTGTTGTCATGGTGATAATGGTGTGGTTGCGCAGAAGTGCGGCAGATTATACACCGGCCAGCGTTTCAGCAGTATGGGAAAGACGCGGGCTTGCCGGAGGCTTGAAAAAAGGGAGTGATCAGCCGGGTGTGGTGCATGGGCAAGGGCCAGCATGCAGAAAAGCAAACGCTTGTTTTGCGATGCATACAAGTGCGATACAATGAGTATTTGTTGAAACAACCGGACATTCCATTGGCGGAGCAAACCATACGCATTGCAACCAGGCAAAGCCCTCTGGCATTGTGGCAGGCGCAGCATGTTGCCCAGCGTTTGCGACAAGCCCATCCCGGTCTGAGAACCGAGTTGGTGAAAATGCTCACCCGTGGCGACAAAATCCTGGATGCGCCATTGGCAAAAGTAGGTGGCAAGGGTTTGTTCGTCAAAGAGCTGGAACAGGGGATGCTCGACGATATTGCCGATATTGCGGTGCATTCCATGAAAGATGTACCGGTGGAATTTCCACCGGGACTGCATCTGGCGGTAATTTTACAGCGCGAGGATCCACGCGACGCCTTCGTTTCCAGCCGTTTTGCCTCATTGGCGGAATTGCCGCGCGATGCCGCAATCGGCACATCCAGTTTGCGCCGGCAATGCCAGATCATGGAAAAGTTGCCGGATTGTCGAATCCTGTCGCTGCGGGGTAATGTCAATACCCGACTGGCGAAGCTGGATGCCGGTGCGTATGATGCCATCATACTGGCGGCAGCCGGTTTGAAAAGACTGGATCTTGCGGCGCGTATTAGCGGAATTTTGAGTCCCGAGGTCAGCCTGCCGGCAATTGGTCAGGGGGCCATCGGTATCGAATGCCGGATCGACGACCGGGTCAGCAATGCCCTGTTGCAGGCCCTGCATGATCCGGAGACCAGTATCTGCGTTCGTGCGGAAAGAGCGATGAATGCCCGGCTGCAGGGCGGCTGTCAGGTTCCGATTGCCGGCTTTGCACAATTGTGTGACCAGCGCCTGCATCTCAAGGGACTGGTCGGCAGTCCGGATGGTCGGCGCATGATTCGCGCCGAAAGTTCCGGTTCTCCGGAACAGGCGCAACAGATTGGCCAGGATGTCGCCGAGGAGCTGTTGCGTGGGGGGGCTGATAAGATTCTGCAGGAACTGTATCATTGAACAGCCTGCCGCGTGGCGCCAGAATACTGGTGACGCGTCCACGGCATCAGGCGGAGGCGCTGTGCCGACTCATACGGGAGCGTGGCGGGATTGCCATACGCTTTCCGGCACTGGAGATCAAACCGATGCCCAGGCAACAGGCCCGGCAGCAAATCCTGTCACACCTGGACAGCTTCGACTGGGTGCTTTTCATTAGCGCCAATGCGGTAAATTTTGCGCTATTGGCGAATGATGGCAAAATAACCAAACCTGCGGGAGTGCGGTTTGCGGCTATTGGCAGGGCGACGGCGAAAGCCCTGTACCAGGCGGGACTGGATGTCGACCTGCTGCCAGAGAGTGGCTTTACCAGTGAAGCACTGCTGGCGGCGGCGCCACTGCAAAACCTGCATGATGCCTCCTGTCTGATCGTGCGTGGTCAGGGCGGGCGGGAATTGCTTGGTGATGCGCTGCGGACCAGAGGTGCGAATGTCACCCAGCTGGAGATTTACCGCAGGCAGAAACCCGATGCCGATCCCGGGCCTTTGATACGGCTGCTGGCTGAAGGGCAATTACAGGCCGCTGTCGTTACCAGTGGCGAGGCGCTGCAAAACCTGCTGGAAATGCTGGGGGACGAGGCTTCCAGGCGGTTGTTGGAAGTGCCATTGGTGGTCATCAGTGACAGACTGGAAGGCCTGGCGGCGGCAAGAGGTTTTAAAGTTATTGCAGTTTCGGAGCCTGCAGATGCGGCGATCATCGAGACAGTGACAGAGTTAATCAACGGGGAACAACGTGGCCGAAGAATTGAGTGAAACCCAGGAGAAATCCGGGGAACCCAGCAGCAAAGATCAGAAAGTGCAAAAATCCCACAGCGGATTGTGGCTGGCTGTCATCATTTTATTGATCATCGTCGGACTCGCCGGTTTTGGCTACCTGCTCCTGCAGGATCTGCGCGCCAAACAGGAGGACATAGGCGGGGATATCGTCAAGGAAGAGCAGCACTTTCTGGAGCTGACCCGGCAAATCACCGGTTACCAGACCCAGTTGACGGCTTTGCAGTCGGAACTGTCGACCCTGAACGCAAAATTGACCGGCAAGGAAAATCAGATCAACAAGAACCTTGCCGAACTTTCCAGCCTGTATCAGGAAAAACTGCAAAATCTGCGCCGGGAGCACGCACAGTCCATTCAGAAAATACAGCGGCAACTGGGTAAGACGCGGGGCGACTGGCTGCTCGCCGACGCTGAATATCTTATGAGCGTGGCCAACCAGCGCTTGCATCTGGTCGGCGATGTCCGGACCACGCTGGAGGCGCTGGAAGCGGCTGATCAGCGCCTGCGGGAAAGCGGTGATGCCGCGGCTTTCAAGGTTCGGGAGCAATTGGCAAAGGAAATCACGTTGCTCAAGGAGGTCAAGGTTCCCGATATCGTCGGCATTTATTCCAGCCTGAAGACCCTGCAGGACAATATCGACAAGCTTTCCCTGTTATTGCCTTTTGCCGGCAAGCCAATCAGGCAGCCGGACATCCAGGATGACACCGGGCAGGGCGATAGGTCCGGGTCTACCGGGATTCTCGATAGCGCAATCAAAGAACTCGAAGGCGTGGTGACCATCAGGCACCTGCAGAAGCCGGTAAAGGAAATCCTGACCCGCCAGGAAGCGCAATTTATCAAGGAGCAACTCAGGGTGAAACTGGAAATGATGAAATTTTCCCTGGTTCAGCAGGATGAGCCACTTTACAGACTCAATCTGGCTGAGGTGAAAAGCTGGCTGCAGGAGAATTTCGACATCGAT
>JAJRWJ010000195.1 GCA_024276805.1 Gammaproteobacteria bacterium | reverse complement strand
TGCGCCAGATTTCAGCCGGCAGCAGTCGAGTCCCTCCTTACAGCATCATCAACAAGGATATCAGTTATCGCTACGACGAGTCGCTGAAGCGCTTTCAGCCGGTAATCGGCGCTGATGCCCCTTTGTTTGGCAAGGTGCTGAACGAAGCGGAAGCGGAGCAGCAGGTAACCCTGGGCAAAAAAACCATACAGGCAAAAAACTGTATGAACTGCCATACGCTGTTGGGTAACGGCGCCTACTACGCGCCGGACCTGACCAAGGCATGGCTGGATCAGGCCTGGGGCAGCAAGGAAATTCGGGAGGAACTGATGGTGCAGTTTCTGATGGACCCGGAAAAATATGCCCGTACCTATGGTTCGCAACGCAAAATGCCGCAACTGGATATCACCGAGCAGGAGGCGAAGGCCATTGTTGCCTTTCTGAAATGGATGTCGTCCATCGATACCAACGGGTTTCCAAATAATTTCACTGCTATTGGGGAAGGAGAGGAAGAATGATGGCAAATCAATCTACACTGGAAACGGGTGCTCAGGAAAACCTGCAGGGACTGCAGGAATTGAGTGGCGGCCAGAAGCTGGCAATCCATTATTTTACCGTGGCGATGGTGTTGTTCATGGCCCAGCTGCTGTTCGGACTGCTGGCCGGGCTGCAGTTCATCATGCCAGGTTTTTTATACAATGTTCTCGATTTCAATGTCAACCGCATGGTGCATATCAACGCCATGATCGTCTGGATGCTGTATGGTTTCATCGGCTCGGTATACTGGTTTCTCGAGGACGAAAGCGGCGTGCCGATCGTCGGTCTGCCGCTGGGCAGGCTGGCGTTCTGGGTGCTGACTGTGGCAGTCACCGTGGTCATACTGGTTTTTTTGCTGGTACAGATCGGCAGCGGCACCAGCAGCAGCATCTGGTTTATCAATGAAGGGCGGGAATATATCGAGGCGCCGCGCTGGGCGGATATCGGCATCGTCGCGGTCATGCTGGTATTTCTGTACAACGTCGCGGCAACCTTCGCCAAGGGAAAATGGTCCGGTATCGCCGGTGTCCTGACCCTGGATCTGATCGCGCTGGCCGGTCTCTATCTGGCGGGCATGTTCTTTGTCACCAATATCAGTGTCGATCAATACTGGTGGTGGTGGGTGATTCATCTGTGGGTGGAGGCGACCTGGGAAGTCCTGGTGGGCTGCATCATGGCCTGGAGCCTGATGACGCTGCTGGGTGTGCGGCGCAAGGTTGTGCAAACCTGGTTGTATATCGAGGTCGCCTTGATGTTTGGCTCCGGGATTCTGGGGCTGGGGCATCATTATTTCTGGATTGGCACGCCGGAGTACTGGCTGACCATCGGCGGATTTTTTTCCGCGCTGGAACCGATTCCCCTGGTGGCCATGGTCGTGCATTCCATCTATGACGCCGGCGTGCATCGCTTCAAAAACAGCAATCATCCGGCCCTGGCGTGGATTATCGCCCATGCCTTCGGCAATTTCCTGGGCGCCGGCGTGTGGGGCTTTATGCATACGCTGCCGCAGATCAATCTGTATACCCACGGCACGCAATGGACGGCTTCCCATGGACATCTGGCTTTCTTCGGCGCCTATGCGACCATCAATATCGCTTTTTTCTATCTGGCGGTACAGCGTGTCCGAGGCAATTGCTGGATGGGTGCGGATCTGCCCGGTAATGGCTGGAAATGGAAGTGGTCGATGCTGTTGCTCAATCTCGGTGTCATGGGCATGACCGTGGCGCTGCTGATTGCCGGCTACGAGCAGTCCTTCATCGAGCGGGCCGTGGAAGGCTCGACCTGGATGGGCTATTTTGCCGCGCAGAATCATCCCTGGTTCGTGCAGGCCATGCACTGGCGGATGGTGTTTGGTGTCATGACCATGCTTGGCGGAATTCTGCTGTTCTGGGATCTGCTGACCATTGGCAAGGGGGAGACACGCAAGGCGCCCGCCATCGGCGCGCAATGATTTTGTAAAATCCATTCATGCAGGGGGCGTGGCGTACATCTGTTGTTTTCAGAGATGTCTTTCCGGGATTGCCTGGAGCACTCCGCCTGCTGAAGTCCGAAGCAGTCTATGGCAGTGCATGTGCCTGACCGGGACGGCTTGTGAAGTTTTGAGAGGGTGCTGATGTCTGACCAGTCTGAGCAAACGCAGGGCACTAATTTTGTCAAACAGCGCTATCTGATCATGCTGCGCGGCATGATCATTTTCTCGTTGAGCTCGCTGCTGCTGCTGTTCGTGGTGATGAGTCCTGGCGTGCAGATCATGACCAATGAATATTCCTGGCTGCCTTTCGTTGCACTGCTGGTGTTGCTGCTGGGGTTTATGGAGTTCATCGATGCCTATATCGTGCGCAGGACGCAGGAGTTTTTTCTCAATGTCCAGGTAGCGATCATGGATACGGTGATCGGCGTGTTTCTGCTGGTGGAAATGTATGATGACACCGGCAGGCTGGCTCTGTTGCTGGCCTCCTACCTGATTATCAAAGGCCTGTTTCGTATCGCCGTGGTATTGAAGGTCAAGCCGCCTTTCACTTCCTGGGTTATCCTGGGCAGTATGATTTCTCTCACGCTGGGAGGCATGATCTGGGCGCAGTGGCCTTTCAAGTCGGCGTTTTTTATCATTATCGCCCTGTGCCTCGATCTGATGCTGCGCGGCTGGGCGACAATGATGCTTGGTTTTTGGTTGAACAAGTCATTGAAACAGGGCAAGCTGCAGCCGCCGACAGTGCAGGAATAGTGCTGTAGCCGCGATTTCAACCGAAGCCGCTTCTGAAAGTCAACAGCACAGGATGTGCTGAGGCACGAAGCGCATCTGCAGGCTGCCATGGACAGATTACCGGATCCTGGTTGAGGCCGCTTTTCCCGGATTCCGTTGAGGCTGCATCCGGGCTACGGTTATGAGCGCTCATTGGCATGAACAAAGCGGCAAATCCTGATTCGGTCGTAGCCCGGATGTGGCTTGCGAAATCCGGGAGAGGAGCGCTAATCAGAAGTAGGGCTGCTGCGCCTCGCACCGCTCATTCTTCCAGTCTACGATGGCAAAGCCCCGCTTTTGGGCTATTTTTAGCAGTTTCGGTGTCGGGTTGACGGCCACGGCCTGATCCACCCATTGCAGAAAGAAGGCATCGGCATGGTGGTCGCTGTAGCCGATCAGATGCAGCTGCTTGCGCTGCTCGCCGAAATGTTCTATCAGACGGGCAAGCTTGTTTTCTCCATAGCAGTTTTTCCCCTGAATTGTGCCGCTCAGTCTGTGTTTTTCATCCCAACCGGCGCGGGTGCAGATGATTTCATCGAAGCCCAGCCGTAAGCCCAGCTGTTTCGTGTAGAAATCGAAGCTGGCGGTGGCCAGGACCAGCCGGTGTCCGGCATCGCGATGGCGCTTGATCACCTCGAGGGCGGCCGGGCGGATGTCGTGGCTCAGAACCCGCTCCTGAAGCCGGCTGCTGCATTGCTCGATACTGGTATGGGGCATGCCGCCGGCTATTGCCCGCAGAAAGACCTGTTTCAGCCAGCTGTTGTCGCGCAGGCGGATCTTGTACAAGAACACCGCGAAGGGCAGAAACACACAGCGCAGCAGGCGGTGGGGGTAAAGGCGCAGCATCTGTGCCAGGAATGCCAGATAGGTGTCATGACGTGTGATGGTCTTGTCCAGGTCGAAAATGACCGCTACCTGTTGGTGCTGCTCTGCATTGCTGAATCTCATGTCGCTTCGGTGGCCGGTCCCTTGAAGGTGAAAGCGCGGTTGATCGTGAAACTGCACAGAAAGACGACGCCGATGGCGATGGTCTGGGCGATCGGATAGGGTAATCCGACGCGCTCATAGAAAAACCAGAACAGGCCGGTATTGACGCCCAGCATGAACAGGTTGACGGTCATGAAGCGGGCGAACACCCGGAGATGCGAGCCGCTGGCCTGGAAGGCCCAGAAATACTGGCAGAGATAGTTGAAGATCATGGCGATGCTGAAGCTGGCCGCGCTGGCAAGTGTCGGATCGATGAGGAATATCTCGATGAACAGCGCCAGCAGGGCAAAATTCAGTACCGTGGCCAGCCCTCCGGAAATGAAGGCGCGGAAAAAGGTTTTCAACAGTCCTGTTTTTTTCATGGTTTCTCTATTTGAAATGCACCGGTTCGACCAAGTTGCTCAACCAGGGAATGTCGATGAAAAACAGCGCCGTGACGACGATGCCCAGAAATACCACATAACCGAGAAAGATGGGCTCACGGTACAGTTTTTCCGGTGTCTGGGAATGGGAATGCGGTTTCATGGCGATTTCCGTGTACCAGACGAACAGCAGGGCAAACAGAGGGAAGCTCAGTAAAAACTCGATGCGGTATTTGATTAAAAATATGCCCAGGAAAAAAGCCGAGGAAATGGCATAGAAAAATGATGAAAGCAGCAGGCTCTGTTCGGTGTAGTATCGGAACGAGCGGCGGTACTGGCCGGCTTTTTCCGGATCGTCGATAAATCGGTATTCGGCAAATCGTTTCATCGCCATCAGGAACGCGCCACCCATCCAGTAGGCCAGCAATACACTGGATGGCGGCAGTATGCCACCAATCAGTGCCGACCAGCCAAGCAGAAAGCGCAGCGGGTTGTTGACCGATTCGCTGAGTACATCCAGATAGACCCGGTCCTTGGTGCGCATCGGCTCGACGTTGTAGACGATGCCCATGACCAGCAGGATGATGGAGAAAACCAGGAATTCCCGGGTCAGCAAAGAGGCGAGTCCCAGGCCTGCAGCAACCAGCAACGCATATTCCAGATACACGTATTTTGCCTGGATATTACCCACCGCGGAAGGACGCTGTTTCTTCAGCGGATGATGTCGGTCGAATTCCGCGTCCAGCCATTCGTTGATCACATAATTGGCGGACGCCACCAGGCAGGTGCTGAAAATGGCCAGCAGCATCGGCCATGCGGCTTGAGACAGGTTGATATCCGACAGCGCCAGCGCCAGCGCCATGCCCGGCAGCATGAAGATGTTTTTGAACCAGTGGTCGATTCGGGCAATATTGATGTAGTGTTTTAAAGTGCTGTACATTGAGTCTGTCATGGCTGGATTTGCTGGACGGGATATCTCCGGATCCTC
>JAJRWJ010000194.1 GCA_024276805.1 Gammaproteobacteria bacterium | reverse complement strand
TGCAGCAGTTGCAGGAAACCGGACAACTCCGGATAGTGGCTGCCGACTCGCTCGATGTATTGCATGGTTCGGGGGATATCGGCAAGGTAATCGGGTTTTGCATCGCGCAGGTACAACCTGGCAAAAATACCGGTCGCTTTGAGGTGCCGCTGCACCCCCATCAGATCGAACCAGCGTTTGAACTGTCCGGCGCTGCAGGAAACGATGCCCTGTTGCAGCAAACGCCGGTAATAACCGTCAAGCCAGGACTCGATTTGCTGTTCCGGCCAGGCAATATAGCAATCCCGCAATAAAGACACCAGGTCGTAGGTCACCGGACCAATGACCGCATCCTGAAAATCCAGGACGCCAGGCGGGTTTTCCTGCGTGACCATCAGATTGCGTGAGTGGTAGTCCCGGTGCACACAAACGCGGGGCTGTTGCAAGGCTGATGCCTGTAGAAACGACCAGGCGTGGTCGACGATCTGCCGTTCACCTGGCGTCAGGGCAAGCCGTGCATATTTTTCCAGGTACCATTCCTGGAAAATACCCAGTTCTCTGATCAGCAAGGCCTCATCATAGGCTGGCAGGCCGCAGGTGACGATATCGATGCCGCTCTGCAGCCGGAACAGGCTGTCCAGCGCAGAGCGATACAGCGCAGCGGGGTTGCCGGCCGGCAATGCATCGAGGAAACACTGTCTGCCGAAGTCCTGCAGCAGCAGAAAGCCATGCGTCAGGTTCTGCTGGTAAATGTCGGGGACATTGATTTGCGCCCCGGCAAACAATTTCGCCACTCTGATGAAGGGCAGCAGATTCTCTTTCTCCGGTGGAGCATCCATGACGATGTATTGCCGCCGGCCCTGTGATACCCGGAAATAGCGCCGGAAACTGGCATCGCTGGATGCGGGTTCGATGTTGTCGATGGCCATCAGGAGTTGCTTTTCCAGCCAGTCGACTATCGCATCTGCCCTGATGTCTTTACTTGCCATGATCACAATTGACGGCTCGGCTGGTTGACAACAAATCGGCAGCCGGGCTGGTGAAATCATCCGTGTTTACGGAAATCGTCATTAAATCGCTCACTATTCACATTGCATTATTTTCACTGCGTCCTGATGATAGCATTTTTCCGTTTTGCGCATTTGCTGCCGGACAGCTGCCGATTCTTTTTTAAGCCGGGGGTTTAAATTAAGGTAAAATATCGATGCGGCATTCTAATCGATTTATGTCCTGATCAGCCAACTTTTTAACTCTTATAATCAAGTGCATGCATTGCCGTTATTTCCTGTTTGTTTTCTGTTTTCTGCCTGTGCCAGTAACTTATGCGGAAACTTCTGCAGCGGTCTGGGACTGTCAGGAAAGTGAGGATGGTCAGTGGACATGCATCACAGAGCCGCAGAAGCCAGCCGTACAGCCTGTGCAAAAACCAGAATCGGAAATACCAGGACAGCAGGAAGTCAAAAAAGCAGCCGGATCCGGAGCGACGGAAGAGCAGCCGCAACCGGTTCCCGTGCCACAGCAAACGGTCGATGTCCAGATCAGTCCCAGCCCGAAACCGGAGCCGGGCAAGGTGCAGCCGCTTCGTCCTGCCGCTACCAAGCCGGGATGGACCTGTATGAAAAATCCTGAAAACGAGACCTGGGACTGTCAGCTGCTGGGGCGTGATCCGAAGGGCAAGGCCAGGCTGATGGAGGCGGGAGACCAGCTGTTCAGTGTGCTGGAACCAGCCTTTGCCCTGGATGAAGAGCAGGTTTTCTATGCCTTGCAGGAGCAATTGCAACAGGATCCCTGGGCACAATGCACATTGGCGTTGGGCGCAAAGCCGGAGTTTCTTTCCCGGCAGGAAAAGCCGCAGGGCCCGATGAATGTTTCCGCAGATTATTCCGAGGTGTTCGACAAGGAAATCACCAGTTTCTGGGGCAATATCGATCTGACTCGGGAAAACCAGCATGTTCAGGCGGATATGGCCACTTATGATGCCGTTTCCGAAGTGCTGGATGTACAGGGACATATTTATTATCGTGATGAAGGGCTGTCGTTGTTCAGTGACAGCGCGCAAATGAAACTGGCGTCCGATCAGGCGGTGATGCGCAACGCCAAATTCATCGTGCCGACGATGCCGGTGCGCGGAACCGCACAGGTGATCTACCGGGACAGCGAAACCCTGTCGCATTATAAGGATGTCGCCTATACCAGTTGTGCACCAGGCAATCAGGACTGGGTCATGCATGCCTCGCGGCTGAAAATGAACATGCAGAAGGGCAAGGGGGCAGTGAAACATGCCTGGCTGGAGTTCAAGGGAATCCCGGTCATTTATCTGCCATACCTCTCCTTTCCCACCGATAACCGGCGCCTGTCCGGTTTGCTGGCGCCCAATTTTGGCGTCACGGAAAAGGGCGGTGTCGATATCCGCGTACCCTACTACTGGAATATCGCGCCGAATTATGATGCAACCGTCTGGGCCAGGTATCTGACCAAACGGGGGGGCATGCTGGGCGGCGACTTTCGTTATTTGACCAGGTCTTCACGCGGTTCCGTGGATCTGGAAATCATGCCTTTCGACAAGTTTTTGAATAAAACCCGCTGGCAGGGGTCGTTCAAGAATTTCACCCAGTTCACTCCACGCCTGCGCTCCAACATCGATATCAATTATGTATCCGATGAGCAGTATTTCAATGATCTGGGAAACAGTCTGAGTATTGCCAATTCCCGTTTTCTACGGAGCCATGCGGATATCAACTACAATCGGCCCGGGGTGGCATTTTCCACGCTGGTGGAAAACTATCAGATCATCGATGAGACCCTGACTTCTGAACTCAAGCCCTATCGGCGCCTGCCGCAGGTGGCGTTGAATCTGAACAAGGCGCTGCGTGTTTTCGATACGCCGCTGAATCTGGGAATGGGCAATAATTATGTCTTTTTTCAACATGACAGCAAGGTTCAGGGGCAGCGTCTGAATGTGCATCCCTATGTCGATTTTCCGTTTAGCACGCCAGGCGCCATTGCCACGCCCAAGCTATCCTACCAGTATACACAGTACTGGCTGGACAATCAGACTCCCGGCAAGGCATCGAATATCAGTCGCGGACTGCCGATATTTTCTCTGGACAGTGGCGTGTTTTTTGATCGCGAATTTACCGGTCTCGGCTTGCGCCACAGCATCGAGCCAAGATTGTATTATCTGTATGTTCCCTTTACCAATCAGGATGATATTCCATTATTCGATACCTCGAGCAACGACTTTATCTTCAGTCAGCTGTTCCGGGAGAATCGCTTCAATGGCATCGACCGGGTCAATGACGCCAACCAGCTGACCGTGGCAATGACCACGCGGTTGTTCGATACCGCTTCGGGTGTCGAACGGTTGAATCTGAGCGTTGGGGAGATTTTCTATTTCCAGGACCGGCGGGTAAACCTGCTGCCCAATGTGGTCGACACCAGGAGTGTCTCCAATATCATTGCCGAGTTCAATGGCCAGCTCACCAGAAACTGGTCTTTTTCATCGGGATTGCAGTGGAATCCCGACCTGAATCAGATTGATCGCGGCAATGCCGCAATCAGATACAGGAATGCAGCCAATCAGATCTTCAATATAGGCTACCGCTTTCGAAAGGACATTACCGGGACAATCACACAAATCAACCAGAGTAATATTTCCTTTTTGCTGCCGATCTACGATAATTGGAACGTTTTCGCCCGCTGGCAGTATTCATGGCTGGATGATTTGACCCTGGAAAGCTTTGTTGGCCTGGAAAAGGAAAGCTGCTGCTGGCGTTTTCGCATTCTGGCACGGCGTTTTGTCAACAGCCCCGACAGCAACCCGGACACGACGTTTTTCATCCAGCTGGAACTCAAGGGGCTGGCCAGCTTTGGCGATAGTGTGGAAAACTTTCTGGAACGAAACCTTAGCGGCTATCGCAAGCCGAAAAAATAGAAGTATCGAGTATATGCATGAAAAAAAATTGATGCGGCGACTGTTCAGCTGCCTGACCATGGTGATTTTACTGTATGGCAACGGAATTCAGGCCGAGTATCTGGACCGGATAGTCGCGGTGGTCGAGGATGATGTCATTCTGGACAGTGAACTCAAGGAAGAAACGGCGGCGATTGTCGCCAAGTTGAAAGCCAACAACATGATGATTCCCCCGGACTTCATTCTGCGCAAACAGGTGTTGGAGCGGATTGTCATCGACAAACTGCAGCGCCAGCTCGCGGAACGGTCAGGCATCAAGATCAGCGAGGAAGCCTTGAATGCCGCAGTGGCCGATATCGCCCGGCAAAATGGTATGGATGTGTCGCAGTTCCGTGAGCAATTGCAGCAGCAGGGGCTGGATTATCGGAAATTTGTCGAGTCGGTGCGCAATGAAATCATCATCAACCAACTGCGCAGCCGGGAAATAGGCGGGCGCATCAAGGTTACCGATCGGGAAGTTGAGCATTATCTGGAAACCCATGGCGACCCGGGCATCGAAAAAATCCAGTATCATTTGGGGCATATTCTGATCGCCATTCCGGAAGGCGCTTCGGCGACCAGCATTCAAAAGGCGCGACAAAAAGCGCAGCACGTCGTTCAGGAGTTGCGTGGCGGAAAAGACTTCAGGGAAACCGCCATCAGTTTTTCCGACGGCGCCCAGGCGTTGCAGGGAGGTGATCTGGGCTGGCGCTACGTTGGCCAGGTTCCGACCATTTTCGTGGATGTCGTCAAGGGCATGCAGGAAGGGCAGATTTCCGACCCGATACGCAGCCCCAGCGGATTTCATGTCATCAAAATACTGGATATGAAGGGTGGGGCGGGCAAGCATGTCGTGACACAAACCAAGGTGCGCCATATCCTCATCAAAACCAATGAGCTGATCGATGATGAAGAGGCAAAGAAACGCTTGCTGAGGCTGCGGGAACGCATCGAGGCGGGGGAGAAATTCGACATTCTGGCGCGTTCCAATTCTGACGACAAGGGCTCGGCATTGAAGGGGGGGGAGCTTGGCTGGGTCAGTCCGGGCGCGCTGGTGCCGCCCTTCGAAGCGGCAATGAATGAATTGTCCGCAGGGGAAATCAGCCAGCCGGTTCAGACCCAGTTCGGCTGGCATCTGATCCAGGTGCTGGATAGGAAAAAACAGGATAACAGCGAAGAGTCCAAAAAAAACCAGGCGCGGGAGGAAATACGCAAGCGTAAAATCGAAGAGGAGACCGAGTTGTGGCTGCGCCGTCTGCGTGACGAAGCCTATGTGGATATTCGCCTGGATGTTTTGTAGTATGGTGATGACAGCAACAAAATTGCCGCTTTCAATCCTTGCTTTAGGTGCGTTGCGCTGACCGCACAGTGCCAATCGAAAACCAATGAATACAACGAGCGATCATGAGCATGACCTCTATTGGCGGAACAAGTTGTTGAAACGCCTGCAAAGACTGCTCGAAGAGCAGGATCTCGAGGTGTATCGCGCCCAGGTTGTCGAATTTGCCGCGCAGCTGGATGTGGATATCATCGATTGCGCCGCGGCTTTAGCGTGTCTGCATCGAATCGGGCAGGGCAGGGGACGACGATCTGACAAGGCAGGCGGAGCTGCCAGGGAAATAAAAATGCTGCGCTACCGTCTGGAGATCGGTCGCAGGCATCAGGTGTCGGTTGAGGAAATCAAGGCCCTGCTGGTCGATGAGTCCGGGGTCGAGGAAAGCATGATCGGGCCGGTCGACATGCGTGGCAATTTCACCTTGATTACTCTCCCCGAGGGCATGCCGGCCGATATCTACCAGCATTTGCAGACGGTACAGTTGAAGGACCAGATGCTGAAGATCAGACGTCTGCATGGCAATAAAAATTTCACCAGGAAGAAGCCTGCTCAGCGTGTTAGGCGCAGCGCAGAGCGGCACAAGCGATCCAGGCGGCCGTCGGGGTGATGCTGAGGACAGTGCACGGAAAAGATATCCGGATTAGCAGGCGCCCCATGCGTTTTTTGTGCGACGATTGTTTCCTTCTTTGTGCAGGAAAGCTGTTTCTCTGTTTACCCGTTCCGTCCGCCGCGCTGAGTATGCATGGAAGCCGCCGCGGAGGGTTGTGCGAAGTTTTGCATCACACGCTGACGAAAGGATTGCTGCGCATTTCCTCGGCAAATGTCGACATTGGACCATGACCGGGAATGAAGGCCGTTGCACCGCCCAGTGGCCATAATTTTTCCTTGATGGATGCGATCAATGTATGAAAGTCCCCTCTGGGGAAGTCGGTACGGCCTATCGACCCTTTGAACAGGACGTCGCCGACCAGGGCGAGTCGCTGCTGGCGGTGATAAAACACGATGTGCCCGGGGGTATGGCCAGGGCAGTGCAGCACGGCCATGATTTGTTCACCAAACTGCACCTTGTCGTCCTGCTTCAGCCAGCAGTCCGGAGTGAAGGAATCGCATGGCGGGAAGCCAAACATCAGGCATTGCGAAGGGATGGATTCTATCAGGAACTGGTCGTCATGATGCGGTCCTTCGATGGGCACAGAAAACATGGAAGCCAGTTCGGATGCTGCCCCGATGTGGTCGAGGTGTCCATGGGTCAGAAAAATCTTTTCCAGTTCCACCTGTTCCCGGTCCATGGCATCGAGCAGCAAGTCGACGTCACCGCCCGGGTCGACCAGCGCCGCCTTCCGGGTTTCTTCACAGATAAGCAGGGTACAGTTCTGCTGGTAGGGCGTGACGGGAATTATGCAATATTTCATGGTAGGTTCAAATTTGACTGAATTGTCAAATTCTACCATTCACTTTGAAGAATCTGAATTTAAAATGCCATGAGCGACATTCAATATATCGATACACCCGAGAAACTGGAGCAGCTTTGCCAGGTGATAAAAAGAGAGCCCTGGGTAACGGTGGATACCGAATTTTTACGGGAAAAAACTTATTATCCCAAATTTTGCCTGCTGCAACTGGCGACATCGTCCTGGGTGGCCTGTGTCGATCCACTGGCATTGCCCGGGCTGGACAAGCTTTTTGCGGTTTTGAACAGTCCGGACATCATCAAGGTGTTCCATTCCTGCCGGCAGGATCAGGAGATTTTCTATCATCTGACCGGAGCACTGCTGCAGCCTGTCTTCGACACCCAGGTCGCGGCTCCACTGTTGGGTTTTCAGGAAAACCCAGGCTACGGCATGCTGGTTTCCGGGTTGTTGAATATCAATCTGACCAAAGCCTATACGCGTACCGACTGGAGTATTCGTCCGTTGAGCCGGGAGCAGATTGAATATGCCGCCGATGATGTCATCTATCTGGCCAAAATCTATTCCATCATCATGCAGAAACTGACCGAGCTGGGCCGCGTCGACTGGCTGGAGGAGGATTTTTCCCAATTGACCGATCCGCGTCTCTATCAGTCGACACCGGAAAATGCCTGGCTGAAAATCAAAGGCAGGCAGAAATTGACCGGCAGGCAATTATCCATCATACAGGCGTTGACCGCGTGGCGGGAGCGAACCGCGCAGCAGGAAAACCGGCCGCGCAATTGGTTGATGCGGGATGACCTGCTGCTCAATCTGGCAAAACTGCAGCCCACCAGCCTGCCGGAACTGTCCGCCGTGCACGGCATCAATGAACGCAGCGTCAGGCGCTACGGAAAACAGTTGTGCCGGTTGATAGAGGATGCCCGGGACAGGCCGCCAGTCAAGCAGGACAACGACCGCCGGCCATTCAAGAAGACCCCGCAGCAGGAGGCGGTACTTGACGTTCTGAATGCCATCGTGCGCGTCAGAGCCGAGCAGAATGCCCTGAATCCGGCGATACTGGCGACACGCAAGGATCTGGAGAAACTGCTTTTCGGGGATCCCGACTGTGTCTTGCTGCATGGCTGGCGCTTCAGCATGGCAGGTGAAGAGTTACGGGACGTGCTGCAGGGGCGCCTGCTGCTTTCGCTGCGATCGGGGGAAATCGATATTACCAGAATTCCTGGGTAGTTTTCCTGCCGGGTCGGGGCTGTCACTGCGCTGCTCAGCGTTGCAGAATTTCCAGTGATATGGCAATTCGCGTGAGTTCGGCAACACTCGATGCGCGCAGTTTTTTCTTGATCTGGGTTGCATAATTGGCGACGGTCTTGTATCCCAGACACAGTTCTTCGGCGATCCGGCGTGTCGTCAGGCCCATGGCAAGGAGTCGGAAGATATCGAATTCACGGGCTGAAAGGTTGTCGACGAGTTGCCGGCAGTCATATTCACCGCTATCCAGCACACTTTCGCCGGACAGGCCGCTTTCCACATAGATATCGCCTTGAAGCAGCTTTTCGATCGCTTCCGTGAGGATGTGCGGCGCGCTGTTTTTGCTGATATAGCCCTGGGCGCCGGCATGCAATGCACGGTGTACGAAAACCTGCTGGTCATGTACGCTGAACACCAGCACCCTGGCCTGCTCGTCACGCTGACGTAGCCGGCGTATCGTTTCCAGGCCGCCAATGCCGGGCATGGACAGATCCATCACGACGATATCCGGGTGCAATTGGCTATACAAATGAATAGCCTGTTCACCGCGTGTCGCCTCGGCAATGACCTCGATATTGGCGCTGGTCGACAGCAGCAGTTTGAAGCCCGCCCGGACCACGGCATGATCGTCGACCAGCAGGACTTTGATCTTGCCGGGCATCACAGGGGGATCGTCGCGGTAATGGTCATGCCCTCGCCGGGCCGCGAGTACAGTTCCATCTCGCCGCCCAGGGATTTGATTCTTTCCCGCATACCCAGCAGACCAAACCCATAGACCAGGTCATCCAGCCTGCAGCCCACGCCATCATCCCGGACCCGCAGGCGCAGTCTGTCAGGATCTTCCGCAGCGCAGACCAGTTCTATCGCAACCCGGCTGGCATGGGCATGGCGGATGATATTGGTCAGACATTCCTGGACCACCCTAAAAATCTGGATAGTGATTTTTTGCTCCAGATTTCTGACCGCATCGGAACAATGCAGTGTAAAGCGCAATGGCGGGTTTTTTTTCTGCCAGTGGCTGAGCAGATCCTCCAGACTGGCCTGTAATCCCAGTTCGGTCAGGCTCAAAGGGTGCAATTGCTGCATCATCGAGCGCACCACGATCATCAGATGGTCGCAGATTTCGACGATCGACGCAGTGATGTGTTTGCTGTCGGCCCGAGGCTTGCCGGCAGCGATGGCCATGACTTTGATGCCGGTCAGGGACTGGCCCAGTTCATCATGCAGTTCCTGTGCCAGGCGCTGCCGTTCATCCTCCTGAATTTCCTGGGAATGCTGCATCAAGGCGCGATTCTGTCGCTGGCTTTCGGACAGGACATCGCTTACCTGGTTGATGGCCGTCGCGATGCCGGCATATTCCCGTATGGAAAAGTGCGCGAGTTTCTGCCGATAGTCGCCATCGGCAATGCCTTTCAGTGCGGTGACGATAGCGCTGATGGGTTGCAGGGTCTTGTTGAACATCAGGTGTACTGCCAGCATGGTCATGAATACCAGCAGCAGAATCGTGCTGAAGAAGGTAATCGTTTCCTGCCATACTTCAGTGATTTCATCCCATGGCTTGGCTGTGATGAGCAGCGTCGCCTGCTGCTGGCTGCCAGTCAGCAGAGGATATTCAGCTTCCGGATAATCATCGACGACCAGATCGATGAACCAGTCGGGGGGCAATCTGGGACGTTTGGCATGCTGGTTGCTGGCGGTGATATCGAGTATTTGCCCCGACGGTTTTTTCAGTTGAATCTGCAAATGCCGTATTGGCTCCAGGGTATGCAGGTGATAGATCCAGTCACTGCCGTCGATGCTCTGTGAAGTGCTGGACAAGCCCAGCTCGAGCAGCTGCAATGCCAGATTCACTGACGACTTCACTTCCCTGTCGACCGCCTGGCGCGCCTGCCAGATGGCGATCGACCCGCTCAGGGTCAGAATTACCAGGGACAGCAGCAAGATTCTTATATTGATCTGATAACGCAGACTCATGACAGGTAAGGGGCCAGGCTGTAAATTGCTCATTATACGCATGACGCTTTTGGCTTGAAGGCAAAAAAATGAATGATTTCCTGATAACCGGCATGACAATAATCATGCGGGGCGCTTCGAAATCTGATCAGCGGCTTGTCAGGACTGGGGCAGTCGGCAGAATGAAAGCCGGCCAGTCGATCGCTGCGGAGATTTAAGCAGCTGCCGTCAACGTATCGTGACTTGTCAACGAGCCGGTTATTCGGTCAGTAAAAAATCCAGAATAATCTGCTTGAGCTCTTCGCCATGAGCGGTTTTGAAGATATGCTGGGCATGGGCGCTGCCAGCGATGAGTTTCAATTGTTTCGGTAGCGGGGCTTTCTGGTATTGGGCTTCGACCTGGGGGGCCAGGGGCTCGTTTTTACTGGCAATGAACAGCTTGGTGCCCTGAATTCTTTCCGGATGCCGGACGGGCGCCGGCGACAATAAAATCAGTTTGTCGATGCTGCCTGGTTCAGCGGCAATGGCGGCCTTTGCCGCGGCTACGCCGCCCATACTTGCACCCAGCAGCGATACGCTGGGTTTCGCCAGCTGTTGATGCAGATAACGTATTGCGGCCAGTATGTCCTGTTCCAGAGCACTGCCTTGTCTGCCCGGAGTGGATTTTCCATAGCCACGAAAATCGATGGCCAGTACTGTCAAACCATGCTCAGCTAATAATTTTGCCAGAGGTTTCCAGCTTTCCTTGTTGAAAACAGCACCGTGTGCCAAAACGATGCCTTGTTCCCCTGATTGATAAAGTGTGGCATGGATTAATCCCCCGTCCGCGGTTGTAAAGGATACAGACTGCGCCGATTGGGCCAGAGCAAGGAGTGGCAGGCACAGCATAAGGCAAAGAAGGCAAGTGTTCTTGGGAAATAATTGCATGGGGTTACCTGGGGGGATAGAAGAAAAAATTTACAAAATAATAGCTGAGGGCTTTACTTGGTTTATTAATTACAATATAATAAATTTCTAATACGTGTTGAGGTGCATCTCAACGTGTGTGCCAGGAGCTGTAATTTCAGGAGTTCGTCAATACAAATCATTCAATACAAATCATATAGTGATGAGGTAGATTATGAAAATTAAATTCGCTTTAGCCTGCGCTTTATTGGCTTCTATAACAGGTTGTGCTACTGCAGAGAGCAAAACATCAAACGCGACGGTTGCAGAAAAATCCAAGCTGTACAATGAAACCATGAATCCCCGGCAAAAGGAATATCCCAATCATTTGGGCTTCAATGACCTGCATATTCAGGCCATTCGCCATCTCAAGCCGGATAGTGACGACGTCCATGATCCCAAGCTGCAGACTATCGTGCACCATCACTGCAAGGCCTATGATGATGGCACCATGGTTTGCCTGATGTTTCATTCCGGCATGAAAGACCAGGACAAACCGATCGGCTTAGAATATATTATCACTGCCGAACAATTTAACACATTACCACAAGAAGAGAAAAAATACTGGCATTATCATAGAGTTGAAGTTCCCAGAGCACATGCCACCTTTCCCGATCTGACCGCGGAAGAGGCAGCCAAGCTCCTGCCGGCCGTCAATGAAACCTATGGCAAGGTGATTTACTTCCAGAAACCCGATGATAAATTTCCGCTGGGCGAACCCTATGTGTTGATCGTTCAGGATATGCCGGAACAGGACTGATTCTACTTTGTCAGATTATT
>JAJRWJ010000193.1 GCA_024276805.1 Gammaproteobacteria bacterium | reverse complement strand
GCTATACACTTCTTTTCTTTTGATGTCGCGTAACAAATCCGCTGTGTAAATGGAGACATTGCGATGGTAAATCTGCGATCGCAGGGTAAGAGTTCCGTCCGTCGGCAGGGGCTGGTTGATGTCCAGCACCCCCTGATAGCGCAAAAATCCGGTGGTATTGAAAACGGGTAGGTCATTTTTCACGGGGATCTCGCTAACTGTTTCGCTCCAGTTGGGCACATCCATGCGAAGCTCGGCATTGCTCTTGAATCGCCCTTTGGCAGCCACCAGGTTTTGTTCGGCCTGCTCAAGATTCAGACGCAGCACTTTCATTTGATAGCTTTTTTCCAGGGCAATCTCAATGGCATCCTGAAGGGTCAGCAACTTTTTCCCCGCAGCAAAAGCGGCGGATAACATTGCGAGAAAAACCAGAGTGATGAGAATTGTAAAACCGAAATGTTTTTGCACAAACACCTTGGCCTCCATTGTTTCAAAATCCGAAATGGATGCAAAAAGTCTATTCATATCTCAGGGAATCTATGGGATCCAGCATGGCAGCCTGCCGCGCCGGATAGAGACCAAAAATAATGCCCACGGCAGCGGATACGGAAAAGGCAAGAAATATGGCCGGTACGGAGACAATGGTTCGCCAGCCAGCGTAAAGAGCAATCATTTTGGTCAGGGCAAACCCAAAGACAATGCCCAGCATGCCACCAGCAAAAGAGAGCACCACGGCTTCCACCAGGAACTGGCCCAAGATATCTTTTTGTCTGGCACCCACTGCGCGGCGAATGCCAATCTCGCGCGTGCGTTCCAGCACAGAAGCGAGCATAATATTCATGATACCGATCCCGCCCACAAGCAGCGAAATGCCGGCAATGGCGCCCATGACGATGTTGAAAATCCGCTGCGTCTTTTGTTTTTGCTTCAGCAGCGCCTCGGGAATGGTGATGGAGAAATCACTCACCTCATTGTGCCGGCGGCGCATGGTCTGATTGATAATGTTGGCTGCCTCCTGAATGCGATCGGCGTCCCGCACTTTGACAGTGATGCGGTCGATTTCGCTTTCGAAGGGCAGATGGGAAAATCTCTTGATCGTGCAGGTGATGGGCACATACACATTCTGATTCAGATTGGTCACCTGCCCGGTAGCCGAAGCCACCGGCTTTTTCTGCATCACCCCGATAACAGTGTACCACTGCTTGCCGATTTTCACATTGCTGCCCAGCGGATCCTGGAAGAAAAACAAACGGGCTTTGATGTCTGCGCCCAGCACACATACCCTGCGCGCTTCCCGCACATCCAGATAGTTGAAAAAAGCGCCGTTGCGAGTATAGTAACTCATCAGCTCTTCGTAATCGGGCGTGGTGCCAATGATGGTGGCGTCGAGCTTTTCCTGCTGGTAGCGAATCTGATCGGCGACCTCTTTTTGTGGTGCTACCATTTCCACAAGCGGATTGACTTTTTCGATGGCATAGGCATCGTCCAGCGTCAGCCCGCGCGACAGGTTGGTCCGGCCTTTGCCCTGCTCTTCATCTTCGATGGGAATGTCGTTGATGATGATATTGTTCATCCCCATCACCTGAATCTGTTCCAGAGCTTCGCGCTTGGCTCCCTCACCAATCGAAAGCATGGAGATGACAGCAGCAACGCCGAAAATGATGCCCAGGGCCGTGAGGATGGAACGCAACTTGTGCGTCTGAATCCCCTGGAATCCGATTAAAATGCTTTCCCGGTAATTCATAACAATCCCGTTTTTATCCGATTATAATCATTTGACTGGACCCACCCTGACTCTTTTTCCTTTTCTTTTTCGCCGGGGGCGCTGCTTCGCCACCTAACTCTTCGATGGGTTTGGTGGGATCGCGCAGGGCTACCTTTTCCTGCGGATTTAGTCCTTTTTCGATGACAATATAATCGCTGTTCTTGGGTCCTACTTTTACCAGCCGACGCTGAAACCGGCCCTTTTTGACGTAAACGATGGTGGTGTCCTCTTCCTGAAAAACACTCTCCAGCGGCACATAAATCTTGTTAGGAATTCTGTCGGTGATGATCTTGCACTGCGCGGTCATGCCCGGACGCAAACGCGGATCGGATTCGTTGATCAGCACCTCCACTTCAAACACCTTGACGTCCGAGCCGCGCTCCCGTGTAGCCAGGGTCGCGATGCGCGAAACCTTGCCGTAAAACGACTGGTCCGGCAGCGCATCCACATTGATGATAACCTGCTGCCCCACTTTTACATCGCTGATGTTCACTTCGTTGACCTTGGCTTTCACCATCATCTGCGACAAATCCGGTATTTCCACCAGCGTTTGTCCTCGCCAGGGCGTATCGCCGATTTTCACCTTGGCCTGGCCGCTTGGTCCCCAGATTTCTTTCAGCACAACCATGCCGCCAATAGGAGCGCGTAGCGTCAGACTTTGCAGCTCTTTTTCTTTTTGCTGCAAACGCATTTGCGCATTTTTAACGCTTATCTCCGCTTTTGTGAGGTCGGCGTTGTTAATGATTTTTTGCGATTCGATTTTCTTGCGCGCCTGCTCCAGTGCCAATTCTGCTTTTTTCAGGTTCAGCTCCTGCTCCCGCCTTTTGGCGGCGGCTTCGTATTTCATCTGCTCATAGCGCAGCTTTGCCTGTTCGTAGGAATATTTCTGCGTTTCATAGGCGGAGCGCAATTGCGCCATAGTGGATTCGATGTTGGCCTTTAGACTGGCCAGCTCGGCCTGTGCGTTCTTTAGTTCGTTTTTCCGTTCTTCCAGCGTCTGCATGGCTTCGCTGGT
>JAJRWJ010000192.1 GCA_024276805.1 Gammaproteobacteria bacterium | reverse complement strand
GGGACATAATCCATGCCCATGGCATCCTTGGCCGGTACCGGAGAGGTGACCGTGGGATTCATCGGACTGCGGTAAAACAATATTTTCCTTTCACCGGCATTCTTCGAGGCCGTATTTTGTTGTTCATCAACCTGTTTGACGCTTGCCAGCCAATATCCGCCAGCTCCCCCAAAAACAAGCATCAGCAGTGCGACAATCAATAGCGTCTTATTCATAAATTTCTTCCTTGCCAATCATGGCAGTCAATTGCGCCAACGCCTGGTTTGCTTCGGTCAAAACCTTCCAGTATTGGATTTCATAGTTGTATAAGGTGATCTGGCTGCGCACCAGATTCAGAAAATCGACCTTGTCCACCTGGTAGCCGGACAACATAGAGGCTACGGTCTGTCTGGCTTGGGGAATGATGCCACTCTTGAATAACACAGTCTGATTTTTGGATTGTCTGTAGTCGCTGGTTGCCTTGGAAATTTCTGCCCGCACATTGTTCCATTCATCCTGCAGGGCATATCTGCGTTGCATCAGTTCACTGCTGCGCTGATCGACTGCCTTGCGCTGTTTGCTGGCGAAAAAAATGGGTACCGTCATACTGAGTTTCATGGTCAGAAAATCAGACCGCCGCTGGCCGGCCTGCGTATCGTGCCGACCACCATAATAGGCGCCGACGTTGAAATCAGGGTAATAATCCTTTTTTGCCAGATCCAGCCTGGATTGCGCCGCATTCACTGCTTCACGCCTGGATTTCAGCAACGCACGGTAACTTTCCGCCTGATCGAACAAGGCAGCTTCCGTCAACAAATCGGGTAAATCTTCCTGCACCTTTTCAGGGATGGTGATTTTATGATTCGCCGGTTGGTCGAGCAGCGCATTCAATTGCGCCCTGGAATTTTCCCGGGCGCCAATGAGCACCAACTCTGAATCAAACAGTTTGGATAATTCCAGCTGCGCCAGCAACACATCCTGCTGCAGGCCCTCACCCACCTCATATTTGGTCTGGGCGATTTCCACGAATTGCCGCAGCAGATCCTGATTGATGCGGATGATTTCCAAAGCCCTGTCCAGATAATAAAGTGCCCACCAGATCTTTTTTACATCCCGCAGCAACAGCCAGCGCGCCTCGGTGACATCCTGCGCAGCGGCTTCCGCCTCATGGGTCGCGGCTTCTTCGCGCAAGGCCAGTTTTCCGGGAAAGGGAATGGCCTGGGAAATGCCCCCCTGCAACTGGGTCATATTTTCCTGGGCAAGATCAAAGGTATCGGCCGGAATATTCAAGGCATTGAAGCTGATCACCGGATCCGGCAAGGTGCCGACCTGTGACGGAATTGCCGCCATCGCCTCGGATCGCGCCTGAATTTCCGCCAGACTGGGATTGTCCTGCACAGCGATTTCCAGTGCCGACTGCAGGGTCAACACCCCGGAGTCTTCGGCACAGACGATACCGGATAAAAACAACAGTACGAACAACTGTACTGCTTTATTGTGACTAACCATATTCTTCTCAAACAAGTGGATGGATCACCGGGAATTCCCGGTATGGAAAAATCGCAGAGGTTCGCGCACGGGTCAGCCAATGGCTGACACGAAGGAATGGAGAAGATTGCTTTGGTCAGGCAAGAACGGACAAGAAAACCCGGGGACTGTCAGTTTGCAAGCGAGGCTTTAGCCTCGCTCGACCTGTGCGGAAGCGTAGTCCCACTTCCAGTCTGTCCGGTTTCTCGTGATTCTTGAAAAGCCGCCTAAAGGCAAGCGCACGAACCCCCTGTCAGAGGGCCGTAATAGGGGGTTTTATGTCGGGGGATAAAGTGGTGCTGTCGATTGATGAGTGCTCGACAATGACAAAGTGATTCGCTGCAAACGCAGCAAAAGTCGATGTCGACGGGGTCATGCCATAACCGCCGCAGACGTGCAGGGTACAGCCACTGCCGGCATGACAACTGTCCGATTGTTTTTGATGATCGTGCTGGTCTGCATTCTGATGGTGTGATGCAACGGCATCATCAGTCAGAACGACACCAGTCGCACTTTGAATTTCTGAAAAATGACCCCGCTCGGCCATAGCATTACAATGGCTGAACGCCGAGGCTACTGGCGTTACCATCATCATCACTATGAGTAAAACTGAAAAGCGCTGGTTGGTCATGTTGGTCGGGATTGCTTTGCACAATTGCTTATACGATAGTCCAATCAAGAATGAATATCAAGTAAAAAAACATTCAGGTGTGGCTATGCTCTGAAATATCGGCTGGCGGTTTTTCATTTTCTGCGGACAATCTCAGTCTAACAGGCCGTATACTTCACCGGAATCCGGGGAGGCAGCCCGATGGATCCAAGCGGATTTTCATACAATCATTTCCCAGGTAATTTCTCCATTTTTAAGGTTATCGGGCGCATCGAAAAAACATCGCAGGGTCTTTGAATGAAATAGATGTTGCCAATCAGACAGGATTTTCATGAACTTTCAAGGCGCGGCAATGCTTGGCCAGGCTGTGCAAGCATTGCCGCAAGGCCGGAGGCGAGCGAAAAGACAAGTCAGGGCGACACTTGTCTTGTGCCAGGCACTGAGTACATCATGACTGCATCAATGGTGAAAATGAGACCCTTCCTTGCTGGCGACCAGACCCGGCTGCGATCTGAACCAGTCGAGGGCGTGGCGCATGTCGTTGATCAGCATATCGGCCATATCCCTGCTGAAGCCCTCCTTGACGACGATTCTCTGGACCACCAGATCCTGACGGTTTGGCGGCATGGGATAAGCCGGCACCAGCCAGCCACGTTCGCGTAATTTGCTGGCCATATCGTACAAAGTATAGTTGATACTGCTGGCAACCTCGTCTTTCAGTTTCCAGCAGAATACCGGAATGTCGCTGCCATCGGTGATCAATTCGAAAGGCCCCAATTTGGCAATTTCTCCCGAGAGATACAAGGCCACATCCTGGCAGGCCTGTTGAATGCGTCGGTAACCCTCCATGCCCAGACGGAGAAAATTGTAATACTGGGCGACAACCTGGTTGCCGGGCCTGGAAAAATTAATCGAAAAATCAATCATGTCCCCACCCAGATACTGTACATGAAACACCAGATCTTCCGGCAGGTGGATTTTATCACGCCACAAAACCCATCCCACGCCCGGGTAGACCAAACCATATTTATGTCCGGAGGCATTGATGGAAACGACCCGTGGAATCCGGAAATCCCATTCCAGTTCCGGCTGGATGAAAGGTGCGACGAAGGCGCCGCTGGCGCCGTCGACATGAATGGGGATATCGATGCCGGTCTGCTGTTGGTAGTCGTCCAGCGCCTCGGCCACTTCCCTGACCGGCTCATAACTGCCATCCATGGTGCTGCCCATGATGACGATGACCCCGATGGTGTTTTCATCGACCAGCTTCAATGCCTCTTCGGCATTCAGGGTAAAGCGGTTGCCCTCCGACGCCACTTCCCGTGCTTCGATATCCCAATATCTACAGAATTTATGCCAGCATATCTGGGTGTTGGCGCCCATTACCAGATTCGGCCGGTCACAGCCCTTGCCGGCCTTTCGCATTTTTTCCCGCCAGTTCCACTTCATCGCCATGCCACCGAGCATGGCCGCCTCGCTGGAGCCGATCGTGGAGGTG
>JAJRWJ010000191.1 GCA_024276805.1 Gammaproteobacteria bacterium | reverse complement strand
TGATACTTTCGCTCAGGGTCAGATAGGGATGAAACATCTCCGCCAGCTCTTGAACAGGTATCTTGTATTGCATGGCCAGGGCGACTTCCATTAACAGCTCACTTCCTTCCGGGGCCAGAATGGAGGCGCCAAGGAGTTGGTCCCCACCTTTTTTTCGCAGCAGTTTGATAAACCCCCTGGTATCTCTGGCCGCCAGCGCGCGCGGGACCTTTTCAAGGGGAAGTCCGGCAACATCAACATCGATTCCCTGTTGCTGGGCCATCTGTTCATTGAGGCCGATTCGTGCAACCTGTGGATCGGTGAACACCACATAGGGAAGGACGGAGAAGTTCTTTGGCTGTTTTTTGCCAAAGGCGTTTTTCACCGCAAGTTTTCCCTCGTAGGCGGCGGTGTATACATAGGCTGGAGGACCGGTCACGTCACCGGCAGCATAGATATGGGGAACAGTCGTCCGGCAGTATTTGTCGGTTTTGATGGAACCATCCGATTTACGATCTATCCCGGCCTGCTCCAGGCCAAGGTCCGTGGCATCGGGTTGACGACCGGTCGCGACCAGGAGCTGTTCGGCATCAATCCGCCCGGATTTTCCTTCCAGGCTGCATTCTATCTGAAATGTTTTTTTCCGGTAGACTGTATGTACCTGTACACCGGTCAGGATTTGTACACCTTCACCGCTAAGAAACCCCGTCAATCCATCGGTCAGGTCCGAATCCTCATCGGGGAGAATACGCGCACTTCGCTGCAGTATCGTCACCTTGCAGCCAAGCCGCTGCATCATCTGGCCAAGTTCCAGGGCAATGGCGCGGCCGCCGATAATGGCCAGAGAGGAGGGAAGCCGCTGCAGTTCAAACAGGGTTGTCGAGGTGAGAAATCCGCTTTCGGCCAGGCCGGGTATGGGTGGTATCCAGGCCCTGGCACCGGTGGCAATAAGAAAAAATTTTCCAGTTAATATCCTGTTGCCGACCCGAATCTCGGATGGAGAAATAAAAACCGCCTTGCCCCTGATCAATGTGATGTTGTCATGGGCCTGAAGAACATCCTGGTATTTGGTTTGGCGCAAGCTCTTAACCAGGGCGTCTTTTTCCCGGATCAAGGCCGGAAAATCGACGCTGACCGGATGTTCTCCGACCCCCTTGAACGGAGAATGCTCGGCTCGAAACCTGCTTTCCGCAGCCCTGATCAATGTTTTTGAGGGGACGCAGCCCACGTTGACGCAGGTTCCGCCAAGGGTTCCCTGTTCGATCATGGCCACATGCTTGCCGAGTTCCGCCGCCTTTATAGCCGCGGCAAAGGACGCGGAGCCGCTGCCGATGAGCACCAGATCGTATTTCTTTTCTGTTGTGTTGTCATTCATGGCATTTTGTCCTCACAGGTTTGTCACTCACTCCGTTTTGTATCCCTTCTTGGTCGAGCTATTTTTGCGGAATTTCGCAACCGTCCCGACTGCATCGACGGTGAGCCGGTGCAATCAGATCCCAGACACCCACGACAAACATCAGCAACAGGCCGCCATACAGTGTCCAGCTGCGCCAACTGTACTGGAACCATGGATACAGGCTGAGCAGGACAATGGCCGGACCGACGATGCCGATCAGGCTGCGATGCCACTGTCGATGCGCAATCCAGCCCAGTCCGTTAGACAGCAGGGCGATCCCGGCAAACAACGGCAACAGGGTCGTGATAAACAGTCCTTCCCACTGCGATAGAAATCCCAGGCCGATTGCAGCACCAATGCCGGCCAGGGCGGGGAAGCACATGGCGCAACCCATGGTGGAAGCCAGAGAGCCAAGCATGCCGAATTTATCACCGATTCGTGTACACAGGCTGAACTTGCTCATGGTTTCCTCCCCGCCCAGCCCATTTATCTTAGAGGGTCTGCAGGCTGGTGCTCTTTTTTCCAGACTTTGAAAGCGCTGTGTTCACCACCTGGCGAACATCAACCAGACATCAGCGTCCCTTGGGATTGTTGGTCGCACAGTTACAGTTACCGGCCTTTGACTCCGCAATTATTCGTTCCATGATGGTGGAGCGGCCATGTTCCTCCACGTCCTGTTCCAGGTCGGCTGTCGTAAACTTGTGGCAATAACAGATCATTTCGTTCATTGAGGTGTTTCTCCTTTTCATTGTTTATCCTTGATGCAAGATGCGTTTTTTTTTATTTCTGATTACCTACAATCTTGCAATCTGATGCAAGGGATACCATCGCTGAAGATCAAAGGGCATTACAAATCCAGTGAATTTATGATGAATTTATGGAGCCCTACAATCCGGGTGAACAAGCGATGTTATCCCTGATTTGTGAAAAGCTGAGCTTTATACGTAATTAGGTTTTTATTTGATTGTGGTTAATCCTCTGTAAGGGCCTGCAGGATAGGGCATACAGTCGGAGTCGTACTGGAGGAGCAGGCGTTGACCAGTGTATCAAGAGCCCTGCGCATTTTCTCAAGATCACGTAGCCGATGATGGATGTCGGCCAGTTTCATTTCAGCCCGCTCTCTGATATCGGCACAGGTTGTCTGCGGGTTACCCTGTAGCGACAGGAGTTCTTTAATTTCCCTGAGTGAGAACCCAAGTTCCTTTGCCCGGCGGATAAAACGAAGACGTTGTACAGTTGCCTCAGGATACTGCCTGTAGCCAGAGGCACTTCTAGGCGGTGGTTCTATCAAGCCGCGATGCTCATAGAAGCGAATTGTCTCGATTCCCACACCCGCTCG
>JAJRWJ010000190.1 GCA_024276805.1 Gammaproteobacteria bacterium | reverse complement strand
GCCGCAGCAATATTGAACAGGCCCAGATCGGCATCCGCGATGCCCTGTGTCAGGCGCTGGATCTCGAAGAAACGGCGCTGCCCTTCGCTGGTGAACTGATCCAGGTGAGAGAAGAGGAAAAAATCTGGCAGCGTGCGATCGAGCGTCTGCTGCGCAACTTCGGCCTGTCGCTGCTGGTGCCTGATTCCTGCTATCGCCAGGTGGCTTCCTGGGTGGATGCCACCCACCTGCGCGGCCGGCTGGTGTATTACCGGGTCAGGGAAAACATGCGGCGCACGCTGCCGAGCCTGCATCCCGACTCGCTGGTGCACAAACTGTCGATCAAACCCGATTCGGAATTCTATGCTTGGCTGGAACAGGAAATCGCGCACCGCTTCGATGTCGCCTGCTGCGTCGATCAGGAGCAGTTCCGCCGGGAGAAAAAAGCGATCACCCGGCAGGGACAGATCAAGTCGGCGGGAGAACGCCACGAAAAAGACGACCGCCATGCCATCGATGACCAGCGCCGCTATGTACTGGGCTGGAACAACCGGGACAAGATTGCCGCGCTGGAAGCCGAAGCCGGAACCCTGGAAAGCGCCATTGCCGATCTTGCCGGCCGGATCAGCACCCTGAAACGACAGCTGGATGACATCGATACGCTGCTGGAATCCCTGAACAAGCTGGAGGAATATCGGGATTTTCAGGAACTGGACTGGCAGCCGCTGGTGCTGGCAGTGGACCGGCTCAACGATGAACTGCGGCGGCTGGAATCGGCCTCCGATCTGTTGCAATTGCTGAGCCAACGCCTGGAGGAACTGGAGCGGACACGCCAGGAAACGGAACAGCAGCTGGATGCGGCCAAAAATGACCGGGCCAAAACCGAACAAAAGCTGGAGGATGCCGAACAATTGCACCGGCAGACAGCGGAATTTCTTGCCAGTGTGGAAAGCCAGGCCAGCCGCCCCTGGTTTGACGCCCTGGATGAACTGCGGCCGCAGGCCCTTGGGGAGCACTCCCTGAGCGTGGAATCCTGCGACAACCGGGAGCAGGACCTGCGCCGCTGGCTGCAGGAAAAAATCGACAGCGAGGACCGCAAAATCAGCCGCCTGCGTGACCGCATCATCAAGGCCATGAGCGATTACAACAGCGCCTACCCACTGGAAACCCAGGAAGTGGATGCCGCGCTGGAGGCGGCGGATGAGTACCGACAGATGCTGGAGGAACTGGAGGCCGACGGCCTGCCGCGCTTCGAGGCCCGCTTCAAGGAACTGCTCAATGAAAACACGATACGCGAGGTGGCCAATTTTCAATCCCAGCTGAACCGCGAGCGGGAGACCATCAGAGAGCGCATCGCCCAAATCAACGACTCACTGACCCAGATCGACTATAATCCGGGCCGCTATATCCTGCTGGAGGCACAGCCCACACTGGACGCCGATATACGCGACTTCCAGAGTGAATTGCGCAGCTGTACCGAAGGCAGTCTGACCGGTTCCGAAGACGAGCAATATTCGGAAGCCAAATTTCTCCAGGTCAAGGGCATCATCGAACGCTTTCGGGGACGGGAAGGCCTGTCCGATCTGGACAAGCGCTGGACCAACAAAGTCACCGATGTGCGCAACTGGTTCAGCTTTGCCGCATCGGAACGCTGGCGCGAAGACGACAGCGAACATGAGCACTACTCGGATTCCGGAGGCAAATCCGGCGGCCAGAAGGAGAAGCTCGCCTACACCATCCTGGCCGCCAGCCTGGCCTATCAGTTCGGCCTGGAATGGGGCGAAGTGCGCTCCCGCTCCTTCCGCTTCGTGGTCATCGACGAAGCCTTCGGTCGTGGCTCGGACGAATCCGCCGAATACGGTCTGAAACTGTTCGAGCAGCTGAACCTGCAGCTGCTGATCATCACCCCGCTGCAAAAAATCCACATCATCGAGCCCTTTGTCGCCAATGTCGGATTCGTACACAACGAAGGCGGCAGCGCCTCGAAAATCCGCAACCTGAGCATCGAGGAATATCGCGAGGAGAATAAACGGACATCACCGGAAGCTCAAGAAAGAGATGATGGATCAATCGCAACGTAGCGGTGAATAAGATACGGCGGACACTATGCAAATACTGGACAACATTAATTCCCTCTGGGGAGATGACCTGAAAACAACCATAAAGTCCGGCTCAAAACTGAAAATCACCGCTTCCTGTCTGGGCGAGCGCATATAAATCGCTGTAAAAATAGCACCTTAGCCTACCACCCGGATTCCGCAAGCTCCATCTGGGCTACGTTTGATTCAGGATTTGCCGCTTTGTTCATGCCGATGAGCGCTGATTCCCGTAGCCCGGATGCAGCCTCAGCGGAATCCGGGGAAAACCGCCTCGACCCGGCTACGCTCATCACCTATGGTAGCTCTCCTGATGGATTACCCTATCCTTTGGGTTTTTCATGATTTTATATGTGCTCGCCGTGTGCTTCCTGTTTTTCCATTTATGCTTATGAAGCATTAAGGAAAGAACTGTAAGACATTGATTTAATGTAATTTATACCCACTTCACCCACTTTCGTAGCCAATGAAGTCACAGATAAAATCAGCAAATAACGCGAAGAGTTTTATCTCCCGAAACAACAGCGGGAACAAGATTTGTATGGCAGTGAGTTTGAAATTCAACTCAAAAACAAACTGACACAAAAAGTGATTGCCAAAGAATGTGAAGACTGGATTCGGCGTAAAGCCAGATTCCGCTCAAATGCAAGTAAAGCGCCCATGCAACCGTTTGCCTGTATCAGTACAAAAAATGAAGAGTTTGCCTACATGCCTTTGCATGGCTTTACCGCCGTTGATCAGGGCTACCAGCCCGGAGATGCCGTCTCCAATTTTATTACTAAATTTGATGATGTCCCATCCACACAAACCTGGCTCAATCTGTTTAACCAAATCTGGAATGATAAAGACAAATTAACCGATGTCACCGAAGCGATCCTCAACAATGGGTATTCAGTGACTACTTCACAACCGCTTGGGTCAAGCAAGACAACCCGGCACAACCCATGCCTGTGGCATTATCACTGGAATCTCTGTACCAGCAACTGCTGGGTTTATTATTACCGCTTGCAGGTGATAGTTCACTTGAACAACGCATTGTAACCATCAGCCAGATTCGCAAACTGGAAAAAGAGGCTGGAAAATTGCAAAGCCGAATGAAAAAGGAGAAACAATTCAATCACAAGGTAGAACTGAACAGACAGTTTCGTTCAATAATGACAGAAATTGAGCAGCTCACACAATAACTTCTCAAAAAACGGCATTTATGAGAAGATTGTCAAGCAAATGCTCAAAAAACCCCATTTTGAATGGAACTAACGATGCAAAAATTGTCTGCGCTAACCATTGAAACGGACGACCCGACTATCCTGATGGCTTTAATTCAAGCACATCGGCCTTTGGCGGAACTCAAAGGTGTCGTTAAAAGCATTCCCAATCAGCAAATCCTGCTGTCTACGCTTACCTTGCAGGAAGCCAAAGACAGTTCAGAAATAGAAAATATCATTACCACCCAGGATGATCTGTATAAACATACGCTAAGATCAGATTTAAGCAATCTGGCGACAAAAGAAGTCGCCAACTATAGCCGGGCTTTGCAAGTAGGCTATCAGGCGGTAAAAGAGCAAGGTTTACTGCCATTAAACACGATCCTGAAAATACAGGAGAACCTGGAAAACAACCGTGCCGGTTTCAGAAAACAACTGGGCACCGTATTAAAAAATGAGCAAACCTGTGAAATTGTCTACACCACGCCAGAACCCCAACTTGTTCCAGAATTAATGGCCGATCTGGAACAAATCATCAATCAAGAACCACCCCGGAACGATCCATTAGTGCAAATGGCGCTTATTCACCATCAATTTGAAAGCATCCATCCTTTTTACGATGGCAATGGCAGAACCGGCCGCATTATCAATATACTCTATCTGGTCAAAACCGGGTTACTGGATTCCCCTGTCCTCTATCTAAGCCGTTACATTAAACAAACCAAAACTGAATATTATCAGCTATTACAGCAAGTCAGGGACAATAATGACTGGCAAGGCTGGATCATTTATATGTTGAAAGGCATAGAAATCACCGCCAGTCAAACCATCACCCTGGTTGAAGCCATAAAAGCCTTGTTACAGAAACAAAAACATGCCATCAGGGATCAATTTAAATTCTACAGCCAGGATTTGATCAACAATATTTTTCATCACCCGTACACCAAAGTACAATTTCTGGAACGCGACATTCGTGTATCCAGGGCGACAGCCACCCGTTATCTCGATGCTTTGGCCGACTGCGGCATCCTTGAAAAACACAAACTTGGAAGGGAAAATTATTACCTGAACCGGGAACTGGTTGAACTGTTATTTAATATCCCCTGATGGTACGTTTCAACTTTGGTAAGCAATGAAAAATGACAGCCAAAAGCGTCGTTCAATCCGCTTGAAAGGTTATGACTACGCACAGGCCGGCGCGTACTTTGTTACCATTTGCACCTACAAGCACGTTTGTTTACTGGGTGAAATTGTTGACGGCAAAATGCTATTGAATGAACTTGGCAGGATTGTACAACAGGAATGGATTAACACAGAACAATTGCGACCCAATGTGAGTTGCGGAAAATTCGTTGTCATGCCAAATCATTTTCATGGGGTTTTGATGATCAATGAATCCCGCGGAGACGGGCCGAGGGTGGGTAGGGGCGTATTGCGTACGGGCGTATTGCGTACGGGCGTATTGCGTACGGGCGTATTGCGTACGGGCGTATTGCGTACGGGCGTATTGC
>JAJRWJ010000189.1 GCA_024276805.1 Gammaproteobacteria bacterium | reverse complement strand
TTTTACGCCCTGCGGTACCAATGCACCATAGAAGGAAGGTTGCCAGCGCAGCCAGCAAGCACAGTATAGAGCGTCGGTTTTCCTTCATTCCTCTGTTCTGTGACAGACCCAGGCCATAGTGTGCAGCTTTGCAATCACGAAACCCTTCTTCAATTTGCATTCTTGTTCGATAGATTTTGACGATCTGATTTGCTGGACGGCCGAGCAGAGATAATGACGCAACGAGCAACCAAGGTTCATTTTCTCGCTTGGCATAAACTCGATCCTGTTTGGCTTGCCGTTTCTTACCGTCATAAGTCAGGGCTTTTCGTTGTTTTTTCGATTGTCGGATAAGTACAACCCAGGCCGCCAAGGTGTTTTTTCTAACCCAATTCACTTCACCGAGTGCTTTCACTTTCGTCGTGGCCCTGGTGTACAGTGATTTTGCACCAAACCATCCATCCCCTTCGCTTTTCCAGCCAAGAAAATCACGGCCACGAATACGACCAACCCAGTGCCATCCGTATTTGTCTTCGATGTAGCGAAAGAAAGGCGTTTTAAAACCTGAATCTGCAACGATGATCGGCCGACAGCAATCCGGCAACATACTTGCCAACCGGTCTATAAACCGTTGCTGAACCTTTCGATTCCCGAGTTTCGATATCGGATGAACCTCTTCGTAGAGGGTCAAAGAACGTCCTTTGACAGGAATGGCAGCACGCAGTAATTGCCAGCTCTGATCTGCACACAAAGGAGACCAGTCTATGGCAATGATGGGTTCTGGCAAACTGCTGACAACCAGTCTTGTCATGAGCGAATAAATTGAAAATCACTCTTGATAAAGGTGGGCCTGTTTGATAACAGACGATCCATACGTTTGATTTTGTGCTTGCCATAAGCATATCCTGCCAGTCCTCGTCCCAATGAGGTTACAGAAGCCATGGCACCACATGCAAGGGAATCTACCGCAGCCAATAATGGATCACGCCGAAAAGAATGCATTGAAGGGATAGATTGCGTGAAGAGTTTATGTAATACTTTGGTCGTGTGCATCGGATTCTCCGGAAAGTAATGGGTTCGGAGAAAAAATCCGGTGCACACGCAGTATTAGATTAATTATAATCGATATCTTATTGTTGTAAAATGTTTTTATGTGGGGATATCTCAGACTCTGACCCCAAATATTTGGTAGGCAGATTACACAGCTCCAAGAGTGATTGCTGTACTAGCTCAGGTGTTTTTTCTTTGCACGCTAAGGTCTGTTCAGGTTCAGGAGAGACGGGTGTTTGCAGCTCCTCAAGCATTTGCTGTAAGGTGCTCGGCTCACTGATATTGCCAGGATAGATTCGGCTGCGGCGCGAAAAACCATTGCCATCAAGTACCAGGGCCAAGATTGACCCCAACACTTTACACTTTTTTTCTGAAGTTTCTTTCGGAAGGCATAGAACCCTGCAAGACCGGATCCCATGAGGATGAAGGTGCCGGGTTCCGGGACCGTAACCGGGGAGGGGCCTGGTGCGGGTAAGAAGTTGACTAATTGGTTATTCACAAGGCCCAGACTGACGGAGTTGGCCGTGACACCAGGCGTGAGAATGTTAAAAAATGATTGTGGATTAAAATCGAGGCTTCGAGTGCCGTCTGCCCTCACCCCGCCACTCGTACCCAAAAAGGTGTTCTTGGCCCCAGCCGCACCGATGGCCATGTTCGTTACAATGCTCACTGGGTCTCCATTGCGGACCCAGAAGTCCAAGGCCAAGTCCTCCGCAACTACCTCGAAAATATCACTATCCTTGTTGAAAATAAACGTATGTGTTGCGCTTAAAGCTCGCACGGAAGACAATGGCGTCGTTAGTGATTCGTCAGTAAAAATATTTCCAAAGACGGCGGTCGACGCACTGACACTGCCTGACCCTCCATCTTCAATAAAAGAGAAGATCGCCGTGAGCTCTGCATCCAGATTCACATGAACGGCCAGATCTCCTGGAGCGAATGCGTTGTGTGAAAATAAAATGTCTCGGTCAGTTTGCATTTGGAGCTGTACTTTGGGGAAAGGGACGAACCCGGCATAGCTGTAAGAGGACCCTCGCAATGCATCGGGTCCTGCATACCCGTTCGCCTGCCATTCCGCAACAAATCGCTCGTGTTGGCCGGGGGGGTTGGTAAACTTACCATGCTCACAACAGTCTATGCTCGCAACTCCAAGAAGGGTGGTTGGCTGGATCGCTTGGCCAGGCAGGGAATTGGTTGATTTGCTATCATACCCCGGTATGATGACGGATGTACTCGCTGCATGTGCGGTGAGTGATAGACTGCATATGGCCACAATCAGAACAATCTGGACTTGGACTGTCTTTTTCCGCAGTCGTGCAACGATGCTAAAGATAGATTTAAGATGATGATATGTCATATTACTCTCTCCTTTGGTAAGATGCTCTCGAAAGAGCTAATGTCATGATAACCGGCGGCTGTATTGCCTTTCGTCAATCCGGAACACTGACTATGCAAGAACACCCTCAAACAAGCATGATGGTGATGCTGCCGGTTGATCTGCGTTGTTATCGGCGGCTTACAATTCCCTGCACGTCAACTATATGGTTCTGACTTTTGAAGTAGAACATTAAGGGGGGGATTCGCCTGAGCACGATACCAGCCGAAGGCTGCCCGAAGGGGCGACCAGCGGGAGCGTGAGTGCTCGGGCGAAGCCCGCGAATCCCCCCGTTTATTCATCTGGCACCACGGCAATTATCACAGCGATACCGCCAAGTCACCGGTCATGCCTTGATTAACCCGCGCCCCCCATTTTCTTGCGGTACGGCTCGGGTACCCTGGGTTCGATGTAGAACGACAGTCACCGGGTACTGTTCCCCCGCTGAAAATGGCTTTCTCTGCGCAGAAGCGACGCGTGGCGGCTGAACTGTGCACTCACCGGCTTCCGAGCGAAGAACAGCAACGTTCAGCCTTGACACGGCCACTCACGCGGCCTAAGCTAGAGTTATCGCGGCCTACAGGGCCGCGATGGCTAGACTTGATTCCCGGACACATCCCAACCATATATTTTCTATATCTGGACACTTTTTGCCTATCTGGTACCGTCTCTGGTAGCGTAGCTGGTACCATCCACTCTCATTAATTGAGAATCTTTCGCATTTGCACAGCTCAAAACAGGTGAAACATGTCCAGAAAACGTCAAAAACGCGCCACTACCACCAACAATGGTGCCTTACACGGTGCCTCAACAGCCACCACCACTGGTACCACTATCAATGAAACTCAGGAACATGAAATGCGTCCCCGGCTTTCGGCACCGGTTACCGCTGCCATCACCGAATTTTCAGAAAAATATCGGATCCCGGTCACGTCCGTTATAAACCTGGCCATCATTGAATTTTTT
>JAJRWJ010000188.1 GCA_024276805.1 Gammaproteobacteria bacterium | reverse complement strand
GCCGAAGCCGCCCGGCGCGGGGAGCTGGTTCTGGTGCTGGTGAGCGGCGGCGGTTCGGCACTGCTGCCCAGTCCCGTTCCTCCGGTGACACTGGAAGAAAAGATTGCCACGACTGAATTATTACTCGCCTGCGGCGCCAATATCGGGGCAATCAACCGTGTGCGCAAGCATCTGTCCCAACTGAAGGGCGGCCGGCTTGCGGAAAAGGCCGCGCCGGCCGACCTGCACGCCCTGCTGCTTTCCGATGTCGTGGGCGACGAACCGGGAAGCATTGCCAGCGGACCCACGGTTCCTGACGACAGCCATTTTCAGGATGCCATCGACGTGTTTACTTCACGGAATGTTTGGGATAAAGTACCCGCCAATGTGCGGGACTTGCTGCTGAAAGGTGCCCGGGGAGAGCTTCCCGAGACGCCGAAAACGGGCGACCAAATCTTTGCTGGAACCGGCCATACGATCATCGGTGGCAATGCCATCAGTATCGCTGCCTGCCGTATTTCCGCGGGGGGACTTAATTATGCCGTGCAGCTGTATAGTGACAGACTCTGTGGCGAGGCACGACATGCCGCGGAAGAGCTGGTATTGCATGCCAAGGCATTACAGGTGCGGGGTATCACCCGTCCCGTCGCCATCATCGCCGGTGGCGAAACCACGGTAACGCTGAAAGGCGACGGACGTGGCGGACGCAATCAGGAAATGGCCCTGGCCTTCGCGATTGCCGCGAAAAGGCATGCCCTGGCTCACTGCTGGACATTCCTCAGCGGCGGCACCGATGGTCAGGACGGCCCCACCGAAGCCGCCGGGGGCATCGTCGATCCAGGCAGTCATGGGCGCATGCAGGATGCAGGCATCGATCCTGAAGCACGGCTGAATGACAATGATTCCCATACTGCGCTGCAAGGTTCCCGGGATCTGCTGCATACCGGCGCAACCGGGACCAATGTCGCCGACCTGCAGATACTGCTCATCCACCCACAAATTTACACAAAACGCCAAATGGAGAATTAAATGTTTAGCAAATCAATGACCATCGCCGGATTCGATGATGAGCTGTTTCAGGCGATCAGCGCCGAACAGCGGCGTCAGGAAGACCATATCGAACTGATCGCCTCGGAAAACTACGCCAGTCCCAGGGTACTGGAAGCGCAGGGCTCGGTATTGACCAACAAATATGCCGAAGGTTATCCCGGTAAACGCTATTACGGCGGCTGTGAATTCGTCGACCAGGTCGAACAGCTGGCCATCGATCGGGTCAAGGAACTGTTTGCCGCCGATTATGCCAACGTGCAGCCGCATTCCGGCTCCCAGGCCAACATGGCCGTATTCATGGCGTTGCTCCAGCCGCACGACACCATCCTCGGTCTCAGCCTGGCCGATGGCGGTCACCTGACCCATGGCGCAAAACCGAATTTCTCCGGAAAGATCTACAATTCCGTGCAATACGGACTGGATCCGGATACCGGCATCATCGATTATGAGCGGGTAGCCGAACTGGCCCGCGAGCACCAGCCGAAAATGATCGTCGCAGGCTTTTCCGCCTATTCCAGGGTGGTCGACTGGGCCCGCTTCCGGGCCATCGCCGATGAAGTCGGCGCCTATCTGTTCGTCGACATCGCGCATGTCGCGGGGTTGATTGCAGCGGGCATCTATCCCAGCCCGGTACCCTATGCCGACATCGTCACCAGCACCACCCACAAGAGCCTGCGCGGTCCACGCGGCGGCATCATTTTCTGCAAGAGCAACCCGGACCTGGAGAAGAAGCTCAATTCCATGATCTTCCCCGGCATTCAGGGCGGCCCGTTGATGCATGTCATCGCAGCCAAGGCCGTGGCCTTCAGGGAAGCCATGCAACCCGAATTCAAGGCCTACCAGCAGCAGGTGGTAAAAAACGCCCAGGCCATGGCCAAGGTGTTCATGGCGCGCGGCTTCGATGTCGTGTCCGGCGGCACCGACAACCATTTACTGCTGGTCTCGCTGATCGCCAAGGGCATCACCGGCAAGGCGGCGGATGCGGCATTGGGCAGGGCGCACATCACGGTCAACAAGAACGCCGTGCCCAATGACCCGCAATCACCCTTCGTCACCAGCGGTATCCGGGTCGGCACACCGGCTCCGACATCGCGGGGCTTCAAGGAAGCGGAAGTCCGTCAGATCGCCGAGTGGATGTGCGACATCATGGACAACCTGGACGATGACAGCGTCATTGCCACGGTAAGGGAAAAAGTCTCCCTGTTGTGCTCACGCTTTCCGGTTTACCAGCAGGATTGATCCAGACCGGGGAAAATGCCTGTCCCGTCGATCCGGGGCAGGCATTTTTCATTTCCGGCACACTTCGAACAATTTTTTTCAGGAGACATCATGTCCGATATCGAAATTGCCCAGCGGGCGACCATGCAGCCGATCATCGATCTGGCCCGGGAGCGGTTCGGCATCGCCGCCGAACACCTGGATCCCTATGGCCACTACAAGGCCAAGCTATCCCTCGAATATGTCAACAGCCTCGGCAGCAGCAGTGATGGCAAACTGATCCTGGTAACCGCAATCAGTCCGACGCCCGCCGGTGAAGGCAAAACCACCACCACAGTCGGGCTGGGCGATGCGATGAACCGGCTGGGCAAAAAAACCATCATCTGCCTGCGTGAGCCTTCGCTGGGTCCCTGCTTCGGCATGAAGGGCGGCGCTGCCGGGGGGGGGTATTCCCAGGTCGTGCCAATGGAAGACATCAACCTGCATTTCACCGGCGACTTTCATGCCATCGGCGTGGCCCACAATCTGCTGTCGGCATTGCTCGACAACCATATCAACCACGGCAACACTCTGGACATCGACCCGCGCAGAATCCAGTGGAAGCGCGTCGTGGACATGAACGACCGGGCCCTGCGCAGAATCGTCGTGGGCATGGGCGGCCCGGCCAACGGCTTCCTGCGGGAAGACGGCTACGATATCGTCGTGGCCTCGGAAATCATGGCGATACTGTGTCTGGCGACAAGTCGCGCAGACCTGAAAGAGCGCCTGGGGCGCATCGTCATCGGCTACAAAAGCGATCGGGTCACGCCGGTCTACGCCAGCGACTTGAATGCCCAGGGCGCGATGGCGGCGCTGCTGAAGGATGCGATCAAACCCAATCTGGTGCAGACCCTGGAAAACAATATCGCCATCATCCATGGCGGTCCGTTCGCCAATATCGCGCATGGCTGCAATACCGTGACAGCCACCCGGACCGCTTTGAAACTGGCCGATTATGCCATCACCGAAGCCGGCTTCGGCGCCGATCTGGGCGCGGAAAAATTCATCGATATCAAGTGCCGTGAATCCGGTCTGCAGCCATCCGCGGTGGTGCTGGTGGCCACTGTCAGGGCGCTGAAATACCATGGCGGCATGGATCCCAAAAGCCTGGACAGCGAAAATCTGCAGGCACTGGAAAAGGGCTTCGCCAATCTGCAACGGCATCTGCACAACATCACCAATCACTATGGCCTGCCCTGCGTGATCTGCATCAATCACTTCAGCTTCGACAGCGATGCGGAAATCACGCTGCTGCTGGAAAAATGCCGGGCTCTGGGGGCAAAATGCGTGGTATCCAAGCACTGGGCCGAAGGCGGCGCAGGCGCCGAACAGCTGGCCAGGGAAGTCCTTGCCGTGGTCGATACGCAGCAACCGGGTTGCAGCTATCTATACCCGGAAGACATGGACCTCTGGCAAAAAATCGAAACCATTGCGACGAAAATCTATGGAGCGGCGGGCATCTCGGCAGACGCCAGGGTCAGGCAGCAGCTTGCCGAATGGCAG
>JAJRWJ010000187.1 GCA_024276805.1 Gammaproteobacteria bacterium | reverse complement strand
CGTGGCTGGTTTGCCGGTTGAAGTCGCGGCTGAAGCCGCTCCTACCGTGGCGGGACGGCAACGCGGGACGTAGGAGCGGCCTTGGCCGCGATTTCACAGAAACTACGATGAACCAGCAGAAAGACATAATGAGAATTGCTGGGTTCAATTCATATTTTTATCAATATCTTGCCGGATGCGTTTCATTTATCCTGCCTGCGGGAAATTGGAATATTAAAAAGAGATAATATTGGGTATTGACATGCTTATGACAGGCCGGATAAGCAGCGCGCATCCGGCCTATGTATGCACTAGGCATGTTTGGAAAAGGGCTGCAGAACCTTGTTTTCCAGTTTCTTGGTCAATACGGCATTCACTTCCGCGATGCCACACCAGCACAGGCAGGTATTCTTCTTGTTCTTGACGATTTCCCGCCAGGCCTGCATCTTTTCACCCCGCCAGACATCCATCAGCTTCTGTTCCCGGAGATTGCCGGTTTTTTGCACGAAGAACGTGCAGGGGAAGGTTTCCAGGCTGGGATCGACGACCAGATAATAGTAGCCGGCATAGCATTTGTATTTTTCCCACATCGCGTCCTTGTCGAAGATGAAGTTTTCAAAATCCCGGATGAAGGGCTTGTCCAGCCACGAATACTTCTCGAACAGGCCATTGAATACCTCGGCAAACCGGCCTCTGTCCTTGTCCTCGAATTGATAGGTGTCCACCTCTTTGATATTGAACAGATTGAGATTGTCATCATTCTTGAATTTCGGCACCGTGACGCCGTCATGGATAGGCTGGATGGCGATCTTGTCGACCAGCGGGCGGAATTTCTGGATGTATTCGTCGATCGATTCATAATTTTGCTTGGAAATGACCATGCGCAGGGTGATTTCCGGCTTCTTGCCGCCCTGCTGGGCCTTTCTGACCGCTTCGATGCCGCGAAAAATGGATTCGGAGAGTCTCGGGATTTCCCGGGCGCTGTCGTGCACCTCGGCATCCGGCGAGTCCAGGCTGATGATCAGGCTGTCCAGCCCGGAATCCACCAGACGCTGCGCCTTCTTGGCCAGCAAGGCGCCGTTGGTGTTGACATTGACATACATGCCATATTTCTTGGCGGCCTTGATGATTTCCGGCAGATCGCCGCGTAGCAGGGTTTCGCCGCCGGTCAGGCTCAAATGCCAGGTGCCGGCCTCGCCCAATTGTTTGACCACCGACATGGCCTCTTCGGTGCTCATCTCCCGGTCCAGGTTTTCATGCAGGGCATGAGTGTCGCAAAAAGAACACTTGGCATTACAGTTGAACAGCACATTCCAGCCAACAAACATGGGGCCGCGGCTGGGTTTTTTGTTGTACAGATAGACCAGCGTATTGTCCAGAAAGGTGATGATGCCTCTCGAGATGCCAGTGTGATATTCCTTGACAAAGTCAAAGGCCGCTTTGATCGATTTTAGTGCATTTTGTGATTGCATGGTTGGAATCCCGAAATTTGTACGGCTGCGGACTGAGCCGCAGGATAATACCCAGTATTTTTGTCAAGTATATCAGAATGGCGCCGGATCCGGTAAATCCATCCCACAAAGAGGGCTGTATCCTGCCTGCAGATCCGTTCATGCGTCAGGCGCTGATTTTTCTGATAATCGCCCTGCCCAGACCGATGCCGGGCTTTTCGATCCATTGCTCGGTAACCATCGCCACCAGCATGGTCATGGCTGTTGCCGCGGTATAACAGATCAATAACAGCACATCGGCTGGCAGATAAGGCGTCAACAATCTGGAGATCACACCGGACAGCTGATAGGCAAAAATAAAATGGAAAACATACATGGAAAACGACAGCTGCCCGACTTTCCTGATAAAGCGGCTATTGAGATGCGCATTTTTTCGCATGACATTATATAGAAAAACGAAGGAAATACTTGAAATGATTGGAATCGCAAAGAATGCATAGCGTAGATCCATTTTCCAGACGCCCATGGCCATCGACGTCAAAAATACAAACGCCAGCGCATCCAGCCGCCAGGACCATTTCACCATCAGCTGCCGCTGTTCCAGAAAATACAGACCGATGCCGATAACGAACACCAGAATCTGATTGGCCAGATTGTAATAGACGAAGCCGTTATTGCCAACCTGCATGCCAGACAGTAATTCCAGCGCCCTCACCAGATAGAAATCCCCCGTTACCAGCAGCCCTGCAGTCAGCAGCAACCAGATCGCGGCCAGCTTTTTAAGCCGCAGAGCCATGGCAAACAGCAACGGGAAAAGCACATAAAAGGCCACCTCGGTACCGATCGACCAGCCACCGAGCACGATATTGGTATTGGCCGGAGGATAGAAGCCATGCAGGAACAATACATTGGCGCCTATATTCAGCGCCGTATACTGCTCGGCAACCTGCATCTCCCCGGTCTTCAGATAGTTATTGACAACCGACAGCAATGCATAATAGGCAATGCCGAAATAATACAGCGGCGCGATGCGGAAAAACCGGCGGATGAAAAAATTGACGTACTTGCGCCGCTCGCCGCTGCGATTGCTCATGGAAAGGCACAGCGTGAATGCCGATACCACGAAGAACAGCTGCACGCCCATCTGGCCATATTCCGCCATGCCATTGAGAAAGCCACTGATGCCGGGATTGCCCGCACCCATCTGGCTATGCTGTACACTTTGTGCGGTATGGACAATAATGACCATCAGGATAGCGATGCCGCGCAGCGAATCAATATGCGTCAGCTTCATGGTCTGATGTCCGGACGGCAGAGACACCGGAGCATCCAGAACACCCGGGTTTTTTTTGGCGTCAGGCATGGTAAAGACTGGAACAGCTGAAGGGAAAATGTTTCCGGGGAGTGGCATGAAATAGAAATATCATAATAACGTCGCAGCGTGGCCCGGGCAAGAAAAACTCCGATTGCCATTCATAAAACAATGTGATCACCGGACATTTGCTTAAGTTCCTGACAATTGGAACGCCCGCCCCGCGCAACTGTCTCAATGCCAGACAAGGCGATGCAGCAATGCCTCGTTGTCGGGTAATCCACCCGTAGCGAATTTATCGGAGCCATTGTTACTAATGTGTATGCCAGCAAAACCTCTGATTCAAATCACCCGTCTGTGCAAAAGCTATCGGGAGCAGAACCGGCAGCAGGAGATTTTTCACGATCTGAATCTTACTGTGCAGCGGGGAGAATTCGTCGTTCTGCTGGGACGCAGCGGTTCCGGAAAATCCACCTTGCTGAATCTGCTCAGCGCCATCGACCGCCCCGACAGTGGCGTGATCGACATAGCCGGCTTGGACCTGGCCAATTTGCCGGAACAACAAAGCACGCTGTTTCGCAGGCGGCATATCGGCTTCATCTTTCAGGCCTACAATCTGATCCCAACCCTGACGGTCGCCGAAAATCTGCTCCTGCCCCTGGAACTGATCCATGCCATTCGCCCCGAAGAACATGAGAAAGTCCGCTCCATACTGGAACTGCTGGGACTGGCGGATCGCTACGACAGTTACCCGGAACGCCTGTCCGGCGGCGAGCAGCAGCGTATCGCCATCGCCCGGGCCTTGATTCACGAACCCGACATCGTTCTCGCCG
>JAJRWJ010000186.1 GCA_024276805.1 Gammaproteobacteria bacterium | reverse complement strand
GCGCCGCATTTGGGGCATTCACCCTTGATGAAGCGGTCCGGCAGGAACATTTTCTTGACCGGGTCGAAGGCCTGGGTGATGCTGCGTGAAGTGATATGGCCGGCTTCTTTGAGACGTCGATAGATCAATTCCGACAGGACCCGGTTTTCTTCGGAATGGGTGCTGTGATAATTGTCGAAAGCGATGCCGAAATCGGTAAAATCCGCCAGATGCTCCCGGCCCACCCGGGCAATCAACTGTTCCGGCGTGATGCCCTCCTGGTCCGCCTTGAGCATGATCGGCGTGCCATGGGTATCGTCGGCGCACACGTAATAGCACTGGTTGCCGCGCTGCTTCTGAAAGCGCACCCAGATATCGGTCTGAATGTATTCGACCAGATGGCCCAGATGTATGGGTCCGTTGGCATAGGGCAGTGCGCTGGTAACGAGAATTTTCCTGTCCGGCATAGTTGATAGAACCATCATTGCAGCTATAAAAAAGAACCTTTTATTATGACATACATAGTTGGTAAAAGCAGATATTCGGGCCGGTAAGACGAGAAAAGTGTAAAATGTCATTAATACCCAGCTGGCAACTTGGTTATAGGCTTGACCGGGCCCCTACCCCGGATCATGGTAAATTTTGACTTCCAGAGGCTGATAAATGGCAAGTATCGAAAAAAGTGCAATCGAAAAGCAGTTGCAAACTGTCATCGACCCGAATATGCAAACCGATCTGGTCAGTGCGAAAACGATCAAGGCGATTGTTGTCGAGGATGGCAGGGTCAGCGTTACAATCGAGCTCGGCTATCCGGCGAAAAGCTGCAGAGAAGAGCTGCGTACCGCCGCCCAGAAAAAAATTGCCGAATTACCGGGTGTAGCCAGCGTCGCTGTCGATATCAACAGCGTGATTGTCGCACACACGGTGCAGAATGCGCTTTCCCCTATGGCCAATATCAAGAACATCATTGCCATCGCCTCGGGAAAGGGCGGCGTGGGCAAGTCTACCACCGCGGTGAATATTGCCCTGGCGCTGCAGGCCGAAGGGGCGCAGGTCGGCATTCTCGATGCCGATATTTATGGTCCCAGCATTCCGACCATGCTGGGAATATCCGGCTACCCGTCCAGTGAGGACGGCAAAACCATGCAGCCGAAGACGGCTTATGGTCTGCAGAGCATTTCCATCGGCTACCTGATCGACGAGGACCAGCCGATGATCTGGCGGGGACCGATGGTCACCAACGCCCTGCAGCAACTGCTCAAGGATACCAACTGGGACAATCTGGACTATCTGATCGTCGACCTGCCGCCGGGTACCGGGGACATTCAGTTGACCCTGGCACAGCAGATACCGGTCAGTGGCGCAGTGATCGTCACGACACCTCAGGACATCGCCCTGCTGGATGCCCAGCGAGGCCTGAAAATGTTCGCCAAGGTCAACGTTCCGGTGTTGGGCATCGTGGAAAACATGAGTGTCCATATCTGCAGCCAGTGTGGACATGAGGAGGCCATCTTCGGTTCCGGTGGCGGCGAGGTGATGGCGGAAAACAACCAGGTTGACCTGCTCGGCGCCCTGCCCCTGGATATCAACATCCGCAAATATGCGGACAGTGGACGCCCGACCGTGGTGGCCGATCCGGATTCCCGCCCTGCCGCCATCTATCGGGAAATAGCCCGCAAAATGGCGGCCAAGCTGGCCTTGCAGGGCCGGGATTTCCGCGGCAAATTTCCCAAGATCATCGTGGAAAACACTTGAACCTCCTTAGGGTTAAGAAATACTCTGTTATCCCAGGGTCAGGATGGATCTTGGGGAGTGGATTCATCCCAGCAGCGGCGAAGATTTTTACCCGATGACCGGAAGGTAAGAGCTTTTACCCGCCGTTTCGTTCCGGTTTGTCAGATTATTCAAGGAAGGGTGCACACTGCGCTCCAATGCAGGCATAAACAGCAAAATCATGCTGCCTGGTATGCAGTGTCTGCCCTGCGAAACTACCCATGAACCCTCTTCGAAAGAAATACTTTCTGTCAATCCAACATCAAGGGGGGCTTGGAGGCTGCGTGATGCTGAAGCGGCCAAGATTTGTCCCGTTGGTCGAAATGGCAATTCAGGCAACGGCAAAGTGATCTGCGAAGTGTTAATATTCAAGAAGTAAAAAAATAATTTCCATAGGGAGCATCCATGAACAGGCGTAAATTCATCGGCACGGCCGGCATCGCATCTCTTGCAGCCGGAACGACATTGACCTTACCTTCCACAGCCTACGCCAAAGCCAGATACCGTTGGAAAATGGTCACCGCCTGGCCGAAAAATTTTCCGGGTCTGGGCACCAATGCCAATCTGCTGGCGAAAATGATCACCACCATGAGCGGTGGCAGGATTTCCGTCAAGGTCTATGGCGCGAAGGAACTGGTTCCGGCCTTCGAGGTTTTCGATGCAGTGGCAAGCGGAACAGCGGAAATGGGCCATGCCGGCGCCTATTACTGGAAGGGCAAGACCGAAGCGGCGCAGTTTTTTTCCGCCATCCCCTTTGGCCTGACCGCCCAGGAAATGAATGCCTGGCTGTATTATGGCGGCGGCATGGAACTCTGGCGTGAGCTGTACCGCCCCTTCGGCCTGATTCCCGCCGCGACCGGTAATTCCGGCGTGCAGATGGCCGGCTGGTTCAACCGCGAAATCAAGACCGCCGAAGATCTGAAAGGCCTGAAGATGCGCATTCCCGGCCTGGGTGGCGAAGTGCTCAGGCGCGCCGGTGGCACGCCGGTGAACATGCCTGGCGGCGAGTTGTTCACCTCCCTGCAGTCCGGCGCCCTGGATGCCACGGAATGGGTTGGTCCCTACAATGATCTGGCCTTTGGTTTCTACAAGGTCGCCAAGTATTATTACTACCCGGGTTGGCATGAGCCTGGCTCGACCATGGAGGCCATCATCAACGCCAAGGCCTTCGAGGCGTTGCCCAAGGACCTGCAGGAAATCGTGCTGACCGCCTGCAAGGCGGCGAATATGGACATGCTCTCCGAATATACCGCGAGAAACAACCAGGCTCTGGATGTACTGGTCAACAAGCACAAGGTCAAGGTGCTGCCACTGCCGGACGAAGTGTTGAAAACACTGCGCGGCATCTCCGATGCAGTGGTTGCCGAACTGGCCACCAAAGATCCGATGAGTAAAAAGATCCATGCCTCGGTGATGCAGTTCCGGGACCAGGTGATGCCCTGGAGCATGTTGTCGGAGCAGGCGTTTTTGCGGGCCAGGATGTT
>JAJRWJ010000185.1 GCA_024276805.1 Gammaproteobacteria bacterium | reverse complement strand
TTTGTACAAAATCGGCTTCCCCTACGGGCAGGTCTTGCAGATAACTGCCGGGGTGGACGACGATGGTTTCCATCAGGATATGTTTCTCTTCGTGTAAAATACCCAAAATGGCTTCAAATGCAACGGGCTGGCCAATATATTCGGTGGCCAGCATACCGGCAATCTCGAATGGCCGTATAACATGATTGGCGCCGGCCTGGACAAGCTTCTTGACATTGTCCTTGCGGTTTGCCCGGGAGATGATGGTGATATCCGGGTTCAAATACCGACTGGTCAAGGTGATATAGACATTGGCGACGTCATCGGACGTAGTGCACAGCACCGTCGTTGCGCCCTTGTTGATGCCGGCGTTCAGTAATACATTGTCCTTGCTGGCATCATCGGCAATGATCAATATGCCCTGCCGTTTCGCCAGCTGCACATGTTCCGGACTGTTATCGATGACCATGAACTGCTGCCGGTCTTTGCGCATGCCTTTGGCGATTTCCTGTCCGACCCTGCCAAAGCCACAGATAATGGTGAAATTGTGGTATTTTTCCAGTTCCGCATAAGTGCGGTTGATGCGCAGATCATCCATTTTTTCATTGAAGGAGGCAACGATAATGGATGTGAAGAATGAGATCACCCCCAGGCCGGTTATTATCAATGCCATCGTGACAATCCGGCCGCCAGTGGTCTGTGGCGTGATATCACCGAAACCGACTGTGGAAAGCGTCACCACCGCCCAGTAAGCGGCGTCAAATAAGCCGTCTATTTCCCCGCCATTGTCCCGGTGTTCGAACATATAGATGGCGGTACTGGCGATAAACACCAGGAAGCCCAAAAACAATGCCAGGGTATAAAGTTCAAAGCGCTTGTTTTCCAGAACCTGGGAAAAAATATTGATGCTTTGGGAGTAACGGAATAATTTGAACAACCGGAAAATCAGGAATACCCGCAGCACTCTGACCGGACGATAGCTGGGCAGAATTGCCAGTAAATCAATAATCGCGACCACGGAAAAAACATATCGCAGCTTCGTTTTGACGATTTCCAGAATTGCCCTGAACAGGCTGAATTTTATATTCAGGTACTGGGATTTTTCGTAATGTTTGATGATAATCCTGTGGTTGTCTGAAAAAAGCCAGCCACGCAGCAGATATTCAATGATAAAAACCGTAACCACAATCCGCTCGAAAATCTCTGCTGATTTACCCGGCTCTTTATTGACGTCATGAATCAGAATGGAAATACTCAACAGGACCACGGTAATCATGAAAAAATCGAACCAGGTCTTGAGTTTGCTGTCCGGGTTTTCCAACAGGTTGAAAAAAAACATTTTCAGATTGCGATAATACTGCGAGGTTTGCAGCAGATAGGCAAAATAGACAATCAGGCGGGCTAGCATTGGTTATGGACGATTAATTTAGTTAGAGCCTATAAAAAACTCCCATCCAGGGGGTTTTAAAGAAATAAGACAACCAATGCGATTAGTTGCAGTAACGGGCTGATCGGGGTCATGGGCAGTATCCGGTGTTTTTCAGGCAGCGCCGGGGGGTTCTCATCGTCCGGGCTTTTTGAAGTGCACGACCTTGTTCAGTGGGGTCAGATTTATTTCATCGATGACAATATTGGCGTTGCTGTCCAGGCTATAGCAAACCGCCTCGGCGACATCTTCGGGCAACAGGAAGTTACTGTCATCCAGGCCCGGCTGGAACGACAGATCATCATAGAAAGCCGTTTTTACCATGCCGGGATTGATCAGAGTCACTCTGACACCGCTGCGACTGCATTCTTCGCGCAAAGCCTGGGCGAATCCACGCAGGGCAAATTTACTGGCGCAATACACCGCACCCTTGCGGCTGCCCTTCAGCGCGGCTTCGGAACCGATGAAAATCATGTCGCTGCGGTTTTTTTTCTTGAGACCGGGCAGCAGTTCTCTGGCCAGAACTGCCTGGCCGGTGAAATTGACCGTGATCAACTCCTGAATATGGGCAATGGAGAATTCTTCCAGTGACCCGAACCGCCCTGTCCCGGCAGCAAATACCACGGCATCGATATCTGGAAAGGCCGTACGCAGTGACTTGATGTGTCTGGGCAGCGTGGCCAGATCACCCAGATCCATTTCCAGCGGGATAAATTCCTGCAAATCTACATTGAATTGTGCGCAATTTCGCGATACGCCCAATACCAGGTGATTTTTACCCAGCAATTTTCTGCCGATGGCCCGGCCTATGCCAGAACTGCATCCGGTTATCAGAACTGTACGTTTTACAGCTGACATGGAAAAAACAGGCTTTCAGGGATGTACTGCAGCAGCATTTCCCGGCAACTGTGCAGCATTTCCTTTTCCAGATCGTCCGGGTAAGAGACCACCCCGGCGGAGTTTTGCAGAGGGCCGGCAAAAAGCTTTTCCCGGGGATAGAGCCTGTGTATCCTCTTGAAATAATTTTCCGGCAGTCTGAAGACGCCCAGGCTGACAGAATGCAGGTGTTGCACATCGACGCATCGGAAAATATCCTCGAATAATCGACGGTATTGCTGTTGGTAGCCCACCTGGTAAATCATCGGATCGAAGCGCAGGCCAAGCAGCCAGCCCTGCTGTTGTAACCTGGTCATGGCTTCGATGCGCCGCTGCACAGTGGGCGCCTTGTGTTCCAGTGCCTTGGCCGTGGCTTCCGGAGTGAAACTGAAGGCGACAATGCAACGTGGTATGACCGGGGTGTCCAGCAGGCTTCTGATTTGCGTACTTTTGGTCCGCAGTTCCAGCCAGGCATTGGCAAGGTCGGCAAAAACAGGTAAAAAATGCGCGGCAAACCCAGTCACCGGCTCCAGGGCCAGGCTGTCGCAGTCATAGCCGGAAAAGAAGTGCAGCTGCTGATCGGGATATTCACGGGATATGCTCTCTATTTTCAGGGCAAAATCATCATAATTGACAAACAGAATATAATTGGCCGATTGCAGCATACCCTGCAAAAAACAATAACGGCAATCATACAGGCAATTGAGCATGTGTGAAAAATAAAAGTTTTCATCGCCGCCGATGCCGTAACCGGCAGGAGCCCGGTGCACAAAATGATCATGTTTTTCAGCAAGAATAAGTGCCGGTTGCCGTTTTTGCAGGCGAAAGTTTTGTGCCTTGGGATTGAATACCTCGGTATAGCGTTGGCAGAGGATTTTTCGCGCCTGAGCAAAGCGGCGGCATATCTGCAGCGTTCTGGGATGCTGGCGGATGCCTTCTTCTATATAGATGGTTTCAATCATAATAATCAATTGCCATGGACCATGGAAGGTACAGTAAACAACTTCCACAATCCGCGGGTGTTTTTTTCCGTCTCCTGCGTTGCAACTTCGCGGGATGGCTGCTGGGCGCCTTGCAGACAGATAATAATCCAGCGGCCATCGATGATGCCGCCGGATCAGTTCCCGTCATTGGGCAAATATTTTTTTCAGGGGGGGGTATTGGGAAAGAGTATCCGGCGCCCCATAACAGTACAGCATCCATTTTTCTTTGAAGCGTTGTTTTATACTCTCCGCACATGAATTTTAAGCATCTCAGCAGACTCTTTTTTGCTTATGGGTTGAATTCAAGACTTACTGTAGATTGCTACAGCGGCGTTTTTTCGCCTTGCCCTCAATAAAAAATAGCCCACCGGAATGCTAAAAATACACATACGAAGAGTATATTTATAAATTAAATTTACAAGTCATTGGCAAATTGAAGGAAAATAATATGCCCCCATGCACCAGTACAAAAATGTTGCTGTACTGGGGTAGAATACAAGCCGACTATTCGACAGCATGGACAATGTATCAGGTATAGCGGCACTGGTGCAGTAGCTGGATTGCAGGTGATTGAATATTATTATGATATTTATTGGTTGTGGACAGGCTAAATCCGCTCGGCGATACGCCTGTCCCCAGATTCTGCAAGGAACCCTTGGCCATGCTGTCAAATTCCTGCCGTGTTGTAAATGTAGCGAACAACGGCGCTTGTATTTGCCAGGATGGATGCTTGCTGGATACGGGAATACGACATCCACAGCAAGATGCAGTGTCCACCATGCCTGCGGGCGCAGCGATACAACGTTTATAATTTTAACTTCAAACTATATATTGACTGGCACATGAAAACAAAAAAAATTGGCTTTATTGGCGGTGGCAACATGGCTTCCAGTCTGATCAGCGGCCTTATTGCCAGCGGTCATCCGGCCCGGCAAATCTGGGCTGCAGATATCGATAAGGAAAAGCTGGATGCGCTGGCGGACAAATCAGGCATCAATATCAGCCGGAGCAATGAACAACTGCTCGAAGCGATTGATGTGCTGGTGCTCGCTGTCAAGCCGCAGGCGTTACGTGCCGTGGCTTTGAGTATCGCATCAGTACTGGAGCGGAAGCAGCCACTGGTGGTGTCCATCGCCGCTGGTATCAGCCAGGCGAGTCTCGCGCGCTGGCTGGGCGATCAGGTGGCTATTGTACGCTGCATGCCCAACACCCCGGCACTGGTATTGACCGGTGCGACAGCCCTGCACAGCAATGCCAATGTCAGCGGTGAACAGCGGGATCTGGCGGAAAATATCATGCGCGCCGTGGGGCTGGCGCTTTGGGTCGAACGGGAATCGGACCTGGATGCGGTGACGGCGATCTCCGGAAGCGGGCCAGCCTATTTTTTTCTGTTGATGGAGGCCATGGAAAAAAGCGCCCTGGATTTTGGACTGGACCGGCAGACCGCGCGGCTTCTGATACAGCAAACGGCTCTGGGAGCGGCCAAGATCGCCCTGGAATCGTCGGAATCTCCGGAACAATTACGCAATCGGGTGACTTCGCCCGGCGGTACGACACAGTGCGCCATCGAAACCTTCCTGGAAGGGGGCTTCTACAATCTGGTGGCGAACGCCTTACATGCCGCTCGTGAGCGGTCCATTGAAATGAGCAAAGAACTGGAGCAAGACTGATGGGTGCTACCTACATGACCAATCCAATCAT
>JAJRWJ010000184.1 GCA_024276805.1 Gammaproteobacteria bacterium | reverse complement strand
CAGCTAATTGACAGTTGATAACTCAAATCTGAAAAATCAGGCCGTGTCTTCCAGTAGGTATTGTAGCCACAGTGTTGATAGTTTTTCCTGAACCGAGTTTTGTCGTAGCCGAGCATGGAGATTTTCGAAGTCCACTCGATCCAGTTGCTGATCCTGATTATAACAGGAATAGACAAAGTATTCTTCGCCTGAATCAGGGTCTATATGTTTGCAAAGACACTGTGCACAAACCCCTTTCATCATACATTGCATGGGTGAATTAATGGAACCGATGGCTTCATGATGTTTTTTCAGATACGGTTCCAGCACCCCATGCCTCGCCTGTTTGATAGCAGCCATCATTCGGTCCGAGCCGATGACTACCATGTGATCGACATCATCTAGATGGATGGGGGTTGCACCTAGTTCTCCTCGGGCATAGGCTAGCATGGCTTCCAAAATATTACCGACTATGCTTTTATCTTGAGGCCGGCTAATAGGAATTGCTTCATTACCAGGTCGTTTATCAACAGCCCAGACAATGACATCCGAAGCCGCTTCAATATCTTCCACTTTGAACAAGTCTTCACTGTTTCGGTAACCGGCAAAATAGATCACTTGATTGCCGGCAGCGCGCATTGCTTTACCAATGGAAAACAGAACAGCATTGCCCAGTCCTCCTCCCAGTAATAAAACAGTTTGCCCTGAGGGAATATCAGTCGGTGCGCCAGTGACCCCCATAACTACAATTGGATCACCGGCTTTCCAAGTCGCACAGAGTCGGGTGGAACTGCCCATTTCCAGTGCAATCAGAGAAACCAGGCCTTTTTCCTTGTTCACCCAGGCACCAGTGAGTGCGACACCTTCGGAAGCAAGTACTGTCCCTTTTTTAATCGGGGCCAGTGTTTCATAATTCTGTACCCGATAAAACTGACCCGGACAAAATTTTCTGGCCGCCAGTGGAGCCTGAACAATAACTTCAATAATGGTTGGAGTCAGTCGGTTGATTGCCACAATTTGTGCATTGAGATCCTTGTCCAATTGTTGTTGGAAAGAGTGCAGTTTTCTATTTCGCTGTTTCTGTTTAGCCGAATCCAGGGCAGCAATATCATGCTCAAAAAGTTTGACTATATAAGGATAGCCATCTTTGGCACTGGCCATCGCTTTTACCACATTACCTGCATATACCGGGTGATTATCACCATAAAAAGAGATGAATTTTCCGTTGCGTTGATAAGAGGTCAAGGGTGCCGGGTTGCCTATTTTTGGTATCCTGGTATCGTCTTTAGCAACCAATTCCGGTGATTCGTTTTGTATCCAGTCGGGTTCAAAACGTTGATAGAACTTACCATCCATTTCAAAACTATCCGGGTGCTCCGATTCGTAAATCGTATTCGGCGAGGTGCCTGCGGCAATAAACAGGCTGCGCAGGTTGATTTGCAAATCAGTCTGCTTTTGCCATTTGCCATCCTGTTCCAGCAGTTGATCAAATTTAACTGCCTGCAAATGTTGGTACTGGTCAGTAATAGCTGCAACAGGACTCATGCCTTCGGCCAGTAAAATGCCTTCCGCCAGCGCCAGGTGAATCTCCTCATGATTCTGACGATAGGCCGGGGCATCCTTGATGCCTTTACGGTAAAACAGGGTCACTCCACCCCATTCCAGCAAAAATGGTAAAAAATTGGGTATTTCTTTAGCAGCTTTGGCTCTCTCTCGCTCGGACTGAATGATGCGACCGTGTGTCAAAAACTCATCAAGAATCTGTAGTTCCTCCTCATCATAGCGGTGGCGAACACTGTCTTCACCATAGATTGTAAGAAGATTTTCATAGCGGTGCAGAATTTTGCTGACCTGCCCTGGATAGTAGGCCAACAGCTCTGTTGCTGTATCAATAGCCGTAAGGCCACCACCAATGACACCGGTTGGTAAACGAACCTGAAGATTGGCCAGAGAGGATTCTTTGGCTGCTCCGGATAATTGTAACGCCATTAAAAAGTCGGACGCTTTACGGATACCTCGGATTAAATTGTTTTTCATATCGATTACAGTCGGTTTTCCAGCCCCACTGGCGATAGCAATATGATCAAAGCCTAAATCCCAGGCTTCATTAATCGTTATTGTGCCGCCAAAACGAACACCACCGTAACAGCGAAAAGCCTGATGACGAAGCAAATTTAGGTATATGACTTTGAGAAAGTTTTTATCCCAGCGTACAGTAATACCATATTCGGCAACGCCGCCAAAACCAAGCATGACTCGTTTATCCAGGTCATCGTAAAATGTGTTGAAATCCCTTATCGGTAATGGTGCTGTTTCACTGTCGCCAGTCAGAGCTTTGGGGAGGGGTTCAATTTTTAAGCCGTCGATACCCACCACACCGAATCCTTCATTTAACAGATAATGCGACAGTGTATAACCGTACGGCCCCATACCTGCTACCAGTACGTTTTTACCGTTGTAAGGCAGCATATGAGGTCGTTTGATATTTAACGGATTCCAGCGAGACAGCAAACTATATATCTCAAATCCCCAGGACATGAACAGTACATCAGTCAATACAT
>JAJRWJ010000183.1 GCA_024276805.1 Gammaproteobacteria bacterium | reverse complement strand
CCTGCCGGAAGGTGTGGAAATGGTCATGCCGGGCGACAATGTCCAGGTGACGGTGAAGCTGATTGCGCCGATCGCCATGGAAGAGGGTCTGCGCTTTGCGGTACGTGAGGGTGGCCGCACCGTGGGTGCCGGCGTCGTTTCTAAGATAATCGAGTAACAATTATGGCCAATCAATCCATCAGAATACGTTTAAAGGCGTTCGATCATAAACTGATCGATCAATCCGCTGGCGAGATAGTGGAAACTGCAAAAAGAACCGGTGCACAGGTCAAAGGCCCCATACCACTGCCTACCAAAAAAGAGCGTTTCACGGTATTGATTTCGCCGCATGTCAATAAGGATGCGCGAGACCAGTATGAGTTGAGAACTTATAAAAGGCTGCTCGATATCGTGGATCCAACCGACAAAACTGTCGATGCGTTGATGAAGCTGGATCTTGCCGCTGGCGTCGATGTTCAAATTAAGCTGAATTAACAGTTGATAAAAGTTAGAGGAATTGGCAAATGTCAATAGGTCTTATAGGTCGTAAATGTGGAATGACGCGGGTATTTGGTGATGATGGCGTCTCCATACCGGTAACCGTTTTACAGATAGACGCCAATCGTGTGACACAGGTGAAAACTGTCGAGCGCGATGGCTACCGCGCCATCCAGGTCACCGCTGGTGACAAGAAATCTTCCAAGGTGACAAAGGCCATGGCAGGTCATTTCGCCGCTGCCAACGTCACTGCGGGACGGGGGCTGTGGGAATTCAGGCTGGAAGACAAGGAAGGCGAGGATTTGACGCCGGGTACGGATCTTTCCCTGGATCTGTTTACCGAAGGTCAGGTAATCGATGTTCGTGGAACCAGTATCGGTAAGGGTTTTGCCGGCGGTGTCAAACGCCATAACTTTAAGATGCAGGATGCGACACATGGTAACTCGATATCCCACCGGGCGCCGGGTTCCATCGGACAGTGCCAGACACCCGGGCGTGTTTTCAAGGGGAAGAAAATGGCCGGTCACATGGGTTCGGAAAAAATTACCATTCAGAATCTGACCATCCATGCAATCGATAAGGAACGCAACCTGATATTGGTCAAAGGTGCGGTTCCCGGTGCGAAAGGTGGAGATGTGGTGATAACTCCGGCAATGAAGAAAGCGAAAAATAAAGGTTAAAATATGGCTTTGCAAGTACCCGCAATCAATGCTCAAGAGAATGCTGCGGCCGTTGAAGTATCGGAATCAGTGTTTGGCCAGGCTTTCAATGAAACCCTGGTTCATCAATTGGTGACACGCTATCTGGCTGGCGCCCGATCCGGCACCAGGGCGCAGAAAAACCGTTCCGCCGTCAGTGGCGGTGGCGCAAAGCCTTGGCGGCAAAAGGGCACGGGTCGGGCCAGATCTGGCACCACGCGTAGTCCGATATGGCGCACCGGTGGTGTCAGCTTCGCAGCTCAGCCTCGCTCTTTCAGTCAGAAACTGAACAGAAAAATGTACCGGGCTGGCATCAGATCGATTTTGTCGGAACTGTGCAGACAGGAGCGTCTGGTAGTCAGTAACGAAGTTTTTTCCGGGTCGGGCAAAACCAAGGAGCTGCATGCGAAGCTCAAGGATATCGATGCCAGGCGCATTCTGATTATCGCCGACAAGGATGATCGCAATCTTTATCTGGCTTCCAGGAATATTCCCTATGTCGAATTGACCTCGGTGGACAATCTCAATCCGGTACTGCTGGTCGGTGCCGATAAAGTGATTACCAATGAACAGGCTTTGAAACAAATAGAAGGACGGCTGGCATGAATGTGAAAGAGTATCAATTGGCCAATGTCTTGAAAGCGCCGATAATTTCCGAGAAGAGTACCAATGCCGCCGAAGCGGACAGAAGATTTGTTTTCAAAGTCCAGAAGCAGGCAACCAAACTGCAGGTAAAAAAAGCCGTGGAACTGATGTTCGATGTCGAAGTCGATTCGGTTCAGGTCTTGAATGTCAAGGGCAAGCAGAAGCGTTTTGGCCGTACTTTGGGGAAAAGGTCTGACTGGAAAAAAGCTTACGTGAAATTGAAGCCCGGCAACGATATAGATTTTTCTGCAGCATAGAATATATAGAAGTCATTAGGAATGGTGAAAACATGGCTATTGTAAAATCAAAACCAACGTCTGCAGGATCGAGGTTTGTAGTACGAATAAAGAATGACAGCCTGCATAAGGGCAAGCCGCACGCGCAATTATTGAGCAAGAAAAACAGAACCGGCGGGCGCAACAATCAGGGCAGGATTACCACCAGGCATATTGGCGGGGGGCACAAGCGTCACTACCGCATCATCGACTTCAAAAGAAACAAGCTCGATATCCCGGCGCGCGTCGAACGCATCGAATACGATCCAAACCGAACGGCAAATATTGCGCTGGTTCTGTATAAAGATGGCGAACGCAAATATATCATCGCGCCAAAGGGACTGGCTGCTGGCGATACGATCGTTGCCTCGGAAACTGCTCCCGTGAAAGTGGGCAATTGCATGGTGTTGCGTAATATGCCGCTGGGATCCACCATTCACTGCATCGAACTGAAACCAGGCAAGGGTGCGCAACTGGCCAGAAGTGCGGGTGCTTCGGCACAGCTGGTGGCGAAGGAAGGCGAGCACGTCACCGTGAGGCTGCGATCTGGAGAAATGCGCAAGGTGCTGGCGGATTGCAAGGCGGTGCTGGGTGAAGTGTCCAATTCCGAACACAATCTCATTTCATTGGGCAAAGCCGGTGCTTCCCGATGGAGAGGAATCAGGCCTACCGTCAGAGGGGTGGCCATGAATCCCGTGGATCATCCGCATGGCGGCGGTGAGGGCCGTACATCAGGCGGACGGCATCCTGTCTCGCCTTGGGGCATGCCGACCAAAGGTTATAAAACCCGTAAAAACAAGCGCACTGACAATATGATTGTCAGACGCCGTAAGCAGAAATAGAGAGGAAATAGCGTGCCACGTTCAATTAAGAAAGGTCCGTTTGTTGATCATCATTTACTGAAGAAAGTTGAAGAAGCAGTCAATAGCAACAGCCGGAAACCAATTAAAACCTGGTCAAGAAGATCAATGATCATTCCTGATATGCTGGGTTTGACTATCGCCGTGCATAATGGCCGGCAGCATGTTCCGGTACTGATTTCGGAAAACATGGTTGGCCATAAATTAGGTGAATTTGCGGTCACCCGCACCTTTAGAGGCCATTTGGCTGACAAGAAATCACGGTAAGGCGAGATATCATGGAAATCACAGCAAAATTGAGCAATGCGCCTTTGTCTGCACAGAAGGCCAGGCTGGTTGGGGATCAGATTCGCGGGATGCCGGTGGAGAAGGCGCTGGATACCTTGCGCTTCAGCACCAAAAAAGCGGCGGCTATCATGAAGAAGGTTCTGGAATCAGCCATAGCCAATGCCGAACACAATGAAAGCGCGGATATCGACGAGTTGAAGGTGTCGACTGTCTATGTCAACGAAGGACCGACATTGAAGCGGGTCAGGGCCAGAGCAAAGGGGCGGGCGAATCATATTTTGAAGCGAACCTGCCATATTACAGTTAAAGTAGCAGAGTTTGAATAGAGGCAGGCATAATGGGGCAAAAGGTACATCCAACGGGTATTCGTCTTGGTTACATCAAGGATTGGACTTCCAGGTGGTATGCAAACAGTCAGGTCTATCCTGATTATTTG
>JAJRWJ010000182.1 GCA_024276805.1 Gammaproteobacteria bacterium | reverse complement strand
CTGGCGGCCGTCGCGGCCTTGCCAGACAAACCCTATACAGTCGGCTTTGCGGCGGAAACCGAGGACTTGGCATTGCATGCACAAAAAAAAATTGCAGAGGAAAAATCTGGATATGATCGCCGCCAACTGGGTGGGAAGGGAAAGCGGTGGTTTCGATTCCCACCGGAACGCCCTCAGCGTTTTCTGGCAAGGCGGTCATTGTCAGCTTGAAATGGCAGACAAGAGGGTGATAGCCGAACAATTACTGGATTTGATTGCTGAGAGAATCAATGCAAAAAGTACAGCTTAAAATACTGGATGACAGACTTGGCAAGGAAATTGCCCTGCCGCAATACGCCACCAGCGGTTCTGCGGGCCTGGACCTGCGCGCCTGCCTGACCGAAGCACTGACCCTGCAGCCAGGGGCAACGGAGTTGATTCCCACCGGACTGGCGATTCATATTGCCGATCATAACCTGGCCGCCGTACTGCTGCCCCGCTCCGGTCTGGGACACAAGCACGGCATCGTCCTCGGCAATCTGGTGGGATTGATCGATTCCGATTACCAGGGACAGGTCTTTGTCTCCTGCTGGAACCGTGGTCAGAAGGCCTTTCAGATCGTCGTTGGTGAACGCATTGCGCAAATGGTGTTTGTTCCGGTCGTACAGGCGGAATTCGACATTGTCGATAGCTTCGATGCCAGTCCCCGTGGCGCCGGTGGCTTTGGCCATACCGGCAGGCATTGAAGCAGGCGCCGTAACAGCACTGGAAATGAGTCTGTATTCAGCATCAATCAAGGAATAAGAAAATGGCACGCATTTTTACCATGCTCTCTATCGTTGCCGTCTCCATGGTTCTGCTTGCCGGAGGGGGCATCTACTGGCTGGCAATATCCGAAATCGAACAGTCGAAAAAGGATTCCACCATCGGCGTGGCCAAAGGCATCGCTTTGGGCATCAGTGCAAAAATCGAACTGCTCAATTTTGCGCTGGACAATATTGCCCATAACCCTGCGCTGGGAACGGCCATCGACACCGGCAACCAGGCTGAAATGGAAAAGCTGTTGTCCCGGTTTTCCAGGCTGCTGCCTGGCATGCTGAAATTGCGTTTTTTACCGCCTGACACCAATGCGCCAGACCGTTCGGCTGTCCCGAACCTGGGGTTTGCCGATGTGGAAATGATCCAGGCCGCATTACAAAAAAATCCACCGCCAATGATTCAGGGTGATCAGGGACCAAACCGGCATCTGGCCATCGCCAGGCAGGTCGTTCGTGATGGCAGCGTGATTGGCGTGCTGCTGGCAAGCATGAATTATGACTTTCTGAAAAAGATTATTCTTGCCGCCAGTCTGCCTGACGGGCTGATTGAGTTGAAGCAGAAACGTCTGGTTCTGGGTGCATCCGGCGATCAAAATCTGCGTGATAACAATAATAGCGAGCAAATCAAAATACCCAAAACAGACTGGATATTGCAATTATGGTTTCCCCGACACGTCGATTTCAATGAACCGGGATTGCTGATCGGCATTTTGATCATTCCCTCCCTGATTGCCAGCCTGGCATTTTTTGTCGGCTACCGGCGCTTCTCGGAATTGCTGCGCCAGGATCAAAGCAGTGTCCTGAAGGCCGTGAAGGATCTGATGAGCGGCCATCTACAGGGCAGCTACCCGGTCAATATCGATGAAATGCGCGTCATTATTTCCACTGTCGTGCAGTATAAACGGGTATTGGACGGCGACCATTCCAAATCCGCCACCGAGCAGGACGAACAACTGGATATCGATGATTTTTTTGCCAACGAACCGGAAGTCATGGGCTTTCTGAGCGAAGACTCGGGAATCGAGGTCGAGCACAATGCCGCCTTCAACAACCAGAAGGAACGGCAATCGCAACCTGACGAGGCGGTATCGGACAAACAAGCCTCACAAATCTCTCTGCCTGGAAAAGCAGCAACCCCGGCATCCACTGGCATATTCCGCGCCTATGATATTCGCGGTATCGTCAATGAAACGCTGACCACGGATATTGTCTATGACATTGGCCGGGCCTTCGCCAGCGAAGCTAAAAACAGGGGTTGCAAGACGGTGGTTTTAGCCCGGGATGGCCGCAATTCCAGCCCATCTCTGAGTCATTCCCTTGCTCAGGGTATCGTTACGACCGGCATGAATGTACTGGATATCGGCCTGGTGCCGACACCGATGCTGTATTTCGTCACCCACCACTATGAAGGGCACAGCGGCGCGGTGATCACCGGCAGCCACAATCCGGTGAATTACAATGGCGTGAAACTGGTTGTCGCTGGCGAGACTCTGGCTGGCGACAGGATTCAAATGCTTAAACAGCGCATAGACAACCAGGATTTTGCCATTGGCGAAACCGGCAGCATAGAAACCAGCAACCGCTACATCAATGAATACATCGGCGTCATCACTGAAGACATCCATATTGCAAGGCCCATGCTGGTGGTGGTCGACTGCGGCAATGGCGCTGCCGGGGAACTGGCGCCGACGCTGCTGAAAACCCTGGGCTGCGAAGTCGTGGAACTGTTTTGCGACATCGATGGGGATTTTCCCAATCACCACCCGGATCCCGGCAAACCGGAAAACCTGGTCGATTTGATCGCAGCGGTGAAACACTACAAAGCGGACATTGGTCTCGCTTTCGATGGCGATGGCGATCGTCTGGGGGTCGTCGATGATCAGGGAAAAATCATCTGGCCAGACCGGCAAATGATGTTGTTTGCCCGGGAAGTCCTGACCGTGAAGCCGGGAGCCGAAATAATCTTTGATGTGAAATGTTCCAGTCAGCTTGCCGGGCAAATTACAAAATACGGCGGCCGGCCCTTGATGTGGAAAACCGGACATTCTTTCCTGAAGGCGAAAATCAAGGAAAGGGGCGCACTGCTGGGCGGGGAAATGAGCGGCCACATTTGTTTCAATGATCGCTGGTATGGCTTTGACGATGCCCTGTATGCCGCCTGCCGCCTGATTGAAATACTTTCCGCCGACAGCCGCAGCAGTTCCGCGGTTTTTGCCGAGTTTCCCGACAGCATCAATACGCCGGAATTGACCGTCGAGCTGCCGGAAGGGGAGAACTTCAAACTGGTCGAGGCGCTGTGCAAGACGGTGAATTTCAAAGATGGTAAAATAACCACAATCGATGGTCTGCGGGTCGATTTTTCCGAGGGCTGGGGCCTGGTCAGGGCTTCCAATACCACCCCCTCTCTGGTGTTCCGGTTTGAAGCGGTAAGCCCGGAAGCGCTGCAAAAAATACAACAACGGTTCAGGCAGCTGCTGCAGCAGCTAAAACCCGATATCACCCTGCCCTTTTAGTCAATCCCTGCCGATACCCACCAGCCATGGGATGTTTACAGTGACAAAACAGCCAATGCGCTTGACTGAGTTATTCCCATGCAATGGCTTGAGGGTTTTGATACTGCCGGCGCCTCCCTGTGCCATATATAGACGGACAATCAATATTCCTGCAAAAATAGCAAATTCTGCCTGACAACATGGAACCCCGAGTGACCCTGAAAAAAAAATCCGTGCATAAAATAGCACACGTCCTGATCGAGGCGCTGCCTTATATCAAAAGATTTCAAAACAAGACCATTGTCGTCAAATACGGCGGCAACGCCATGGTCGATGAAGATCTCAAACACAGCTTTGCCCGCGACATCGTGTTGATGAAACTGGTTGGCATGGAGCCGGTAGTGGTTCATGGTGGCGGCCCGCAGATCGGCAGTCTGCTGGACAAACTGGGCAAAACCTCCAGATTCATCGATGGCATGCGTGTTACCGACAGCGAAACCATGGATGTCGTGGAAATGGTCCTGGGAGGACTGGTCAACAAAGAGATCGTCAACCTCATCAATGTCCACGGCGGCCGGGCCGTGGGCCTGACCGGCAAGGACGGCGATTTCATCCGCGCCAGAAAGATTCAGGTACAGAAAAACGCTCCGGAAAGCAAAGCCCCGGAAATCATCGATTTTGGTCATGTCGGCGAGGTCAGCAGCATCGATCCCGCGATCGTCGATATGCTCGGCCAAAGTGATTTCATACCGGTCATCGCTCCGATCGGGGTCGGCAACGACGGTTTCTCCTATAATATCAATGCCGACCTGGTGGCCGGAAAAGTCGCGGAAGTCCTGAAAGCGGAAAAACTGATCCTGCTGACCAATACACCCGGCAT
>JAJRWJ010000181.1 GCA_024276805.1 Gammaproteobacteria bacterium | reverse complement strand
ATGGATTCTTCATCCAGAAAAGTCATCATTGCCGCCTTGGCCGGCAACAGTCTCATTGCATTGACAAAATTCAGCGCCGCATTCCTTACCGGCAGCTCGGCGATGCTATCCGAGGCAATCCATTCGCTGGTCGATACCGGCAACCAGCTGCTGCTGCTTTATGGCCTGCAACGCGCAAAACTTCCGGCAGACGAACAGTTTCCCTTTGGTCACGGCAAGGAAATCTATTTCTGGAGCTTCATCGTCGCGATAATGATCTTCGCCGTAGGCGCGGGAGTTTCCATTTATGAAGGCCTGCACAGTATTGCCAACCCGTCGGTACAGGAAAATATCGGCATCAACTATCTGGTGCTGGCAATCGCGATGTTCTTTGAAGGCGCCGCTTGGTATTATGCCTTCAGGCAATTCAGCCGGGCAAAAGGGAAGTGGGGCTATCTGGAAGCCATCGGCCGGGGCAAGGATCCGTCGTTATTCATGGTTCTGTTCGAGGATTCCGCGGCAATGCTGGGCCTGCTCATTGCCTTTTTCGGTATTTTGCTCGGACAAATTACCGGCAACCCCTACTATGACGGCTTTGCCTCGATCCTGATCGGCATGATTTTAGGCGGTACGGCAATCTGGCTGGCCTATGAAACCAAAAGCCTGCTGATTGGCGAAAGCGCCAATCCGGAAATCGTTCAGGGCATTCGCCTGCATGCCCAATCGTATCCCATCGTGGAGCATGTCAATGAGATTCTGACCCTGCATATGGGCCCAGATTTCATCCTGGTCAATATCAGCCTGGATTTTGCCGATTCGTCGCTGGCGGGAGACATAGAAAAAACCATCGCCGAGATAGACCGGAACCTGAAAAAACAATTTCCCGTCATCCAGCGTATTTTTATTGAAGCGGAATCCAGACCGGCGCGGATCATTCATTGAGCAAGCGTCATTCCGCCATGCCTGCTCCGCTGACCACCGGAACCTATGTGCTGATTCTGCAGTGTCAGCAGACGGCACAGCTGCCGGTTGGCAAACTGGGGCTGCTGAAACTCCGTCCAGGCTATTATCTGTATGTCGGCAGCGCCTTCGGCCCAGGCGGCATTCCGGCGCGCATCGCCCATCATAAAAGAATCCAGCGGTCCCCGCACTGGCACATCGATTATTTACGCAAAGAGACCGCATTGCTTGCCACCTGGCACAGCTTCGACACGGTCAAGCGGGAACACCAGTGGGCGGCTGCACTGGCCGGAGAAACAACCTGCAGCATGGCGATGCCGCGCTTTGGCGCTTCGGACTGCAAATGCCCGGGGCATTTGTTTTACAGTGTCCAGGCGCCGCAACCAGCAGCCTTGGAAAAACAACTGCGGCGCATGGACAGTGAACAGCCGGCGCTACAACTCACGATCTGCAACGGCGAGGATACGGAACAATGCTGGCTGGGGGATTGAAAACAATGCGGCATTGCCCTGGCGGGCACAGATAAGATCATGAAAAAGCAAAAGGATATGGCAACCGATCCCGAGAACTGCCATGAAGAAATCACCGCAGGCTTTCCCCTGGATTCCGCTGGAGCTGCATCCGGGCTACGGTTTCTACGGTTACGAGCACTCACCGGCATGCATAAAGCGGCAAATCCAGATTCCACAGTCACCCGGATGCAGCCTTGGGCACTTTGCCATCATTCCAGTACAGAATCTGGATGTGATGAATAATCCATTGATTATTCTAGAAGTAAAATTGACGGGCTATTAGGCCGCCTGCACGGGAATGGCATTGCTGGAACGAATAATCTCGTTTCGCTCGTTGAAATAAACCAGCGTCGGTTTGAAGTTGATCAGCTCCTGTTCGTCATAGATGCCAAAAGTACAGACGATGATCAAATCTCCCGGACAGGCCAGGCGGGCGGCCGCGCCATTGATGGAAAAAATCCTGCTGCCTTCCACGGCGCGAATGGCATAGGTGGTGAAACGCTGGCCGTTGTTGATGTTGAAGATTTGTATTTGTTCATATTCCCTGATGCCGGAAAAATCAAGTATCTCGCCATCGATGGCGCAGGAGCCTTCGTAATCCAGTTCAGAATGTGTCACACACGCCCTGTGCAACTTCGCTTTCATCATGGTGGTTTGCATGTCAGAACAATCCAGAATTTTCAGAACAGGCGATTATGCAATAAAACAGGCCACTGCGCAACATTTATAGCGGCAATCGTTCTAATCCGGAATCATTGCCGGCAGCAATGGATCTATCCCGACGAATGATGTTGACCTCGGTTGGATAGGCGAATTCCAGATTGTTTTTCGCCAGAATTTCGGCAATCCTGTACAGGACATCCTCTTTTACTTCCAGCCATTCCGCCCAATTCACCGTTTTGGAAAAGCAGTAGATCATGATATCGATGGAAAAATCGCTGTAGCGATCCAGATAAACCAGTTGCGTCGACTTGATTCCCTGGGTATCTTCCTGCGAGGCGAATCTGTAGCGTATTTGTCTGCGACCATGTTTTTCCCGCGGATCCGCGATGCCCGGATGGTTGCTCAACATTTCCCGGATATCGGCCACAGCCTGGCGAATATCCTCCATGCGGCTGTCATAGGTGACCCCGACATACATTTTGATGCGTCTGCCAACTGCCCGGCGGTTCCAGTTCATCACTCCGGACACCGAAATGATGGCATTGGGTATCGTCACCAGCGCGTTGTCGAAGGTCCGGATGGTGGTGCTGCGCAGGCCGATTTCGACAACGGTGCCTTCCACGTCGTTGATCTTGACCCAGTCGCCCATGCGAAACATGTTGTCGAACAGGATCGTGATGCCACCAAACAGATTGGACAGGGTGTCTTTCGCCGCCAAGGCAAATGCCAGGCCGCCGATGCCCAGAGTGGACATGATGGCGGTGATGCTGATGCCAAAATGGTTCAGCATAAAAGTCAATGCCACGATAACGACGATGCCCTTGGCGAACTGCATGCCCAGATGCAGTAATTCCTTGCGCAAATCCTTGTTGGCTTCGCTGATTCTCCTGGCCTGCGCAAGCACCACGGTATCCAGCAGCTTGAACAGCAGCCATACATAGATCAACGTATAGATGACAAAAAACAGATTTTCCAGAGATGCCTTGTATTCAGTTTTATACAACAGCGCATAGGTTGCCAGGTCGATACTGAAAAACAGCAGCAGGTATTGTATCGGCCGCTTGATCTCCTGATAGATCAGACTGGAATTTTCCGCCTCCCCGCCCTTCAGCATATATTTTTCAATCAGCCAGCTGCTGCCTTTGACGACCAGCGGATAACAGAAAACAATCAACGCAACGATAATCAGGGAAACCAGGATGCCGCCCACATCGATCTTGAATGGCGCCAGCCTGTTGTTGATCGGGGCGATGAAATCGAAGCTGTTGAAATAGGAAATAACCGAAATCAGCGTGAACTGCTGAAACCACAGGGAAGAGGAAATCTCCCGGGGATTGTTGATCACATAGGTCAAAATATCCAGAAATGTACTGTTCAGCAGATGGAACCTGGCGTAATTTTTCTTCAGCTCGGTATAGACCTTGGTTTCCATCCCCACTTCCGGCAAAACCACTTTTTCCGCGATCTGCCTGCGCTGCGCCCGGGTCCGCTCTGCTGCAATGACAATGCTGTCGAGACTTTCATAATTTTTCGATGCCTTGATCAGGTAGGTCAGAAAATCCCGCAGCTGACTGGCCGTTTGGTAATATTCGAGTTTGAACTGGTCGCGCTGTACGGCAAGCTTGTTGTTCCGTTCCTGATTGATGGCAATACGCGACTGCAGCAGATTCACAGCACTTTTTTTGGCCTCGAACGGCAATTGTACTTTTCCTCCCGCCCGCAAGCGCCGCATCAAATCGTGCAGCACACGGTTTTCCTCCGCCAGCGCCTTGTTGATCAGATCCTCGTCTTCCGTTTTCTGCATTGTCTGGTTCAGCCTGTTCAGCTGCTCGATATACCAGGCAATGGAGCGCTGCCGGCTGGGCGTTGGTTTTGCAGGCTCGGCACTGGTTTTTTTTGACGATTGCCCTGCCGCCTTCTGGCTGCCGCTTCTCTGTTGAGCTGGAGTAGTGTCTGTTTTTGCGCCCACTTCAGGAGGTTGCGCCGGAACGGCGCCATCTTTGCCGGTCGCTTCCGGCTGCTGCATTGAAGTCGCCGCCGTGCTTTCCGTGGAAGATGCTTCGGAGTGCTTGTCCGGAGCTGCATTGACCGCTTGAGGAGGTTTTTTTTCACCCTCCTGCATTACGGCTCCCTCCTTCTCCACGCCGGATGCCGTTACCGTTTTTTGCGCATCGCTGGAAATATTGGCCACGTCAGGCTCGACAGCGGCGGCTGCATGCAGTGTAATCAAGAAAAACTGACTGAGAATCAACAGGAAAACTTTCATTTTGGAAATATTTTTACCTTACAAGGAAAATCTGGCCGGGAGGCAAGAACGGCTGACATGAACGACCTGGAAGCATCGGATGATCCTGGACAGCACGAATCCCTCCATTCATCCATGTCTGGATATCTGAATATTGTCGATCAGCCGGGCTTTGCCCAGTTTTGCCGCAACCAGTATGATCAGATCCCGGTCGAAGCGCGTTGCCGGCAGGAGATTGTCGGCGTAACAAATGGAAAAATAATCGGGCTGAAAGCCAGCCTCTGTCAGAAACTGCAGTTGTTGCTGTTCAATCCTGGAAAATTCCATCGCCTCCGAAACGAGCATTTGCTTCGCCTCGCGCAATGACTGATAAAGTTTTGCTGCGATACGGCGCTGCGCCACTGTCAGATAGGCATTCCTGGAGCTCATTGCCAGACCATCGGCTTCCCGCACCGTAGCAACAGCGACGATAGCCACTGGCATGTCCAGATCCCGGACCATACAGCGAATGACTGCCAGCTGCTGCCAGTCCTTTTCGCCAAACAACGCAACATCCGGCTGTACCATGTTGAACAATTTGCAGACGATGGTCGCGACGCCGCTGAAATGACCCAGGCGGGACGCCCCGCAGTGCAGATCGGAAATGCCATTGACGGTGATAAAGGTGCTGCTGCCGGGTGGATAGATTTCCTGCAGCGATGGCTGAAACAACAGATCCACGGCATGCTTGTGCAATTTTTCCCGATCTTCCCGCTCGGTTCTGGGATAAGCGGCAAAATCCTCACCTTCACCAAACTGCGTCGGGTTGACAAAAATACTGACCACGACGCGATCCGCTTTCTTATGCGCAATCCTGACCAGCTGCAGATGACCATCATGCAGATTACCCATGGTCGGCACCAGTGCGATGCTCTCGCCAGCCTCGCGCCAGCGACTGATTTGCCGGCGCAGGGCAGCGATCGATGTGACTGTCAGCATTTCAGTCAAAAACCATGTTCCTCGGTTGGGAAAAGGGACTGCCTGACCTCCGTCACATACTGCTCCACTGCGGCATCGATGCTTCCGCCGGCTGCCCGAAGAAAATTTTTGGAAAAAACCGGGCGCTTGCCCATGCCGATATCCAGCATGTCATACAGAACCAATACCTGTCCGTCGCAATCCACACCGGCGCCAATACCGATCACTGGAATATGCAGGGACCTGGTGATTTCAGCAGCCAACCGTGCCGGAATACATTCCAATACCAAGACAACGGCCCCGGCCTGCTCCAATTGCCGCGCCTGTTCGATAATTTTTTCCGCATCGGCATGTTCCCTGCCCTGCACCCGGTAGCGACCCAATTGATTGATCGACTGTGGCAGCAAGCCGAGATGACCGCAGACGGCAATCCCCTGATTACTCAGAAACTCGACGATTTCCGGCCTGGCTCCCTCCAGCTTGACCACCTGGGCGCCACCTTCCTGAATCAGGCGGGCAGCATTCCTGGCAGCATGTTCCGTTGTCGCGCAACTCATGAACGGCAGATCGGCAATCAGCAGGGAACGCCGCCGTCCCCGGGCCACACAAGCGGTATGATAGACCATATCGGTCAAGCTCACCGGCAGCGTGCTGTCATGGCCCTGCACAACCATACCCAGAGAATCGCCAACCAGGATGGCATCGATGCCGGCCTTGTCCAGCATGCTGCTGAAACTGGCATCATAGGCAGTCAGACAGGTGATTTTTTCTCCCGCCTTTTTCATGGCCACCAGATCCAGGATGGACAACGGCTTGACCGCCGCATCAGTAAGATAATGTGTCACTCAAACAATCCTTTCCAGACCATTACAGGGACATTTATCGACCAGTTCCGCCAGCCGTCCGACACCGGTAACAGTGAGTTCCGGCGCAATTTCAAACAATGGATATAACACGAAAGCCCGTTCGGCGATGCCCACATGGGGCACCGTCAAATGTGGCAGCTGTATCTGCCGTTCACCATACAGCAGGATATCCAGATCCAGAGTCCTGGCCCCCCAGCGCTCGCCTTTTCTGACTCTGCCCTGATCGTTCTCGATCGCTTGCAGGCATGTCAGCAATTTTTCCGCTGGCAGCGTGGTGACGATCGCCATGACCGCATTGACATAATCGGGCTGATCCTGCGGGCCCATTGGCGGACTTCTGTACAGACTGGAAAATGCCAGTTCCCGCACTGAATCGAGACTGGCAATCGCCAGCCGTGCGGCCTTGATCTGCCCGACCGGCTGCGCCAGATTGCTGCCCAGGCCGATATAGGCGATTTGTCCGGATGATTCAGAACGCATTTTTCACCGGCAGAAGAGTTTTACTGTAGCTATGCATGCTGAAAAATTTTCGCTTGTTGATTGTAGGAGCCAGGTGACTTAGCTCTGCTTCGTTTTACCGCGGAAATTTCTCCGTGGCCTGCGTTGTCTGCCGGTCCTGTTGGCCTCTGACCGGGTCATTTTCAGCTGTTCTTTTTCATCAGCCTCCTGAAAGCGCGTCCACCAATCGGCCAGTTCGCTGTCGGCCTGTCCTGTTTCCGCCCGCAACAGCAAAAAATCATAGGCTGCCCGAAAGCGGGGATGATTCAACAGTTTCTGAGGCCTGACACCGGTACGCTTGTTGAAACGCGCCTGCAGATTCCAGACTTCGCGCATCGACAAACCCACTCTCTTGGGAAAAGCGGTGCTTTTCAATTGCCGGGAAATCACCTCGCCGCCTGCTTCCTGAAACGCCGCCGCCTCACTGCTTCCCTGTTCCATTTTCAATGCCGCAAGCGCCCGCACCGGCTCCCATAAAAAGGCAGCCAGCAGAAAATAGGGCGTCACCCGCTTCGCTTCGGCAAGGCGAATATCGGTATTCTGCAAGGCCTTTATGATAAACAGCTTGGGAAAACCATGATCCTGCTCCGTCAAACATTCATCGGTGGCTGGAAACAGTATTGAAAAAAGCTCATAATGCCTCAGCATTTCATAGGT
>JAJRWJ010000180.1 GCA_024276805.1 Gammaproteobacteria bacterium | reverse complement strand
TTCGAGGAACCGACAGAAACCCTGGTATTGCCTCAGGCCTTGATGCTGGCATTGGCGAACAATCCGGAACTGGCCGCTTTTTCCCAGGAAACCCGGGCCCGCGAAGCGGCAATTCTGCAGGCAAAGCTTTTCCCCAATCCTGAATTCGGCGTCAATGCGAACAATTTTGGCAACAACAGATTTAAGGGATTCGACGGCGCCTCAGTGACATTGCAACTCAGTCAACTGATCGAATTGGGCGGCAAGCGCGCCGCCCGAACCGAAGCCGCCACACTGGCCCAGGAACTGGCGAACTGGGATTATGAGAGCAAACGTATCGATGTACTGACCCAGGTCACCCGGGCCTTCATTACCGTCCTGACGGCACAGAAAAGTCTGGCGTTGCAGCAGCAGTTAATGAATCTCGCCAGGCAGGTCACGGATGCTACGCTCGCTCAGATGCGCGCCGGCAGCGTTACTGCCGTGGAAGTCACCAAGGCCCAGGTTGCGCTTGCGTCTTCCAGAATTACAGTGATGCGGGCTGAAAGGGAACTGCAAGCCGCCCGTAAACAACTGGCCGCGGGTTGGGGCAGCACGACCCCCCTTTTCCAGGCTGTGGCCGGTGATCTGGACACAGTCCACAAGCCGCCCGCGCTGGACGCTTTGTTTCAGCGGCTGGAAGAAAATCCGGATCTGGCACGCTGGACAACTGAAATCAGCCAGCGCCAGGCATTGATTGCCGTGGAAAAATCAAAGGCATCCCGAATGTGACAGTAACCCTCGGCACCAATCAATATCTCAATGGCGACGATTTCAATATGATGGCCGGTTTCTCCATTCCTTTACCGGTCTTCAATCGCAACCAGGGCCGTATTCATGCCGCCGAGCGACGACTCAGCAAAGCGGAAAACAGTCGCCGCAATAGTGAAGTGAGGATCACCACGGCATTGAATACAGCCTACCAGCGTCTGTTGGCGGCATATACCGCAGTGACGACCCTGCGCAAAGAGATCATACCCGGCGCACAAAGCGCCTACGACGCCACCCGGCGCGGCTATCGTCTGGGCAGATTTGATTTCCTCAACCTGCTGGATGCGCAGCGCACGCTGTTCGGTGTCAAAACACAATATCTGCGTGAACTGGCCGATTATCATTTTCAGGTTGCCGAACTCGAACGCCTGATTGGCGGCGCTCTGCAAACAAATTCAGGAACTTTCAACAAATAGATCATGAAAAAAAATACTATGCACAACAACCGTTGTCGGGGCCATCTCAAGTCAATCCCTGGTGTCACCACCGTTTTTTTACTATCGCTGCTGTCCGTGCCACTATCAGCGGCCGATCATGATCATGCTCATGAGAACCAGGATGAACATGGCGGGCACGAAGAGTCCGCACTTGTCTTGTCTGCCGCTGAGCAGAAAGAGTTTTCCATTGAACTGCGCCAGGCAGGACCCGGCGTCATTCAGAAAACGCTCGATCTGACCGGCGAAGTCATCGTCGAACCCAAGCGCTTGTATCATGTCGTCCCCCGCGTCTCAGGCGTGGTTCTGGAAGTCTTCAAACATCTTGGTGAACGCGTGAAAAGCGGCGATCTGTTGGCCACGCTGTCCAGCCGCGAACTCGCCGATGCCAAGGCGCGGTTTGTCGCCGCTGACAGTCTGTTGAAGCTGGCCAACAGTAACCTGCAACGTGAACGGAAGCTGTTCAGGGACAAAATCACCGCCAAGCGTGACTATCTCAAAGCCAGACAGACCCAGGCGGAAATGTCCATCAACCGGCAATCGGCAAAACAGCAACTGCTTGCCTTGGGCCAGGACGAACAGTCCATTCAGGCAATATTACGCAATGCCGATCAGGACCTGACCCTGTATGAATTACGCGCGCCTGCCGATGGCGTTATCATCGACAAGCATGCCGTACAAGGAGAGGTCCTGACTACCAACAGCCGCAGTTTCACCATTGCCGATCTCTCTCAGGTATGGGTCAATTTAACCGTCTATCAAAAAGATCTGCCTCTCGTCCATCCCGGACAAGATGTTCTGATCAGCAGTCGCTTCGGACTGACCGGCCAGGAAATTTCAGTTCCCGGAAAAATAAGCTGGGTCAGCCCGACACTGGATGAAAAAACCCGCAGTACCACGGCAAGGGTGGTTATTGACAATAGTCAGGGTCAGTGGCGCCCCGGTCTGTTCGTCAGCGCCAAAGCCACGATAGCGGAAACGCCGGCCGATGTGGTCGTGCCCTTGACGGCGCTGCAAACGATAGCAGGCAAAGCCATCGTGTTTGTCCAGCACCCGGATGGGGATTTTGCACCGCAGCCGGTCAGATTGGGGCGCAGGGACCATCTGCAGGTGGAAATTCTCGATGGTTTGAAGGTTGGTCAAAGCTATGTCAGCCAGAATGCCTTCGCCTTGAAGGCGCAATTGCAGAAAGGAGAATTTGGCGAAGGCCATCATCATTGAATGTCAGCCTCCGATATAAGGATTATCAGAGCAAATGCGCGAGTAAACAACTTTAGAGATAGTCTGCCTCTTGTGCAGTAAAAGCTGTTTTACCGCAAATGACTGAGGTCTGGAAAAGCAGTTAATTCACAACAAAAAAAATTATGATCAAACAAATAATCAATCTATCCCTGCATAGCCGCCTGTTGATGCTGGTGTTGGCTGTGCTGGTGATTGCGGCCGGTTATCGCAGCTACCAGAAGCTTCCAGTGGATGCGTTTCCCGACGTATCGCCCAATCTGGTGCAGATATTCACACTGACCGCCGGGCTGGCTCCTGAAGAAATTGAAAAATACGTGACCTATCCGGTGGAAGCGTCGATGAACGGATTGCCAGGCATCGAACAAATCCGTTCGATTTCCAATTTCGGTTTGTCGGTGGTCAATGTCTATTTCAGGGATGACATGGATATCTACTTCGCCCGGCAACTGGTCAACGAGCGCCTGCAGGAAGCCCGAGGGCAGATACCCGCCGGTTTTGGCGACCCGCAAATGGGCCCCATTTCGACAGGCATGGGACTGATCCTTTTTTATTATCTGAAAGATGACAGCCACAGCTATTCATTGGAGGATTTACGCACCATGCAGGACTGGATCGTCAAATTCAACCTGCAAACGGTAAAAGGCGTTACCGAAGTACTGGGCATTGGCGGATTTGAAAAACAATTCCAGGTGGTTGTGCAGCCGGATGCCCTGCTTCGCTACAATGTCACTTTGGATGCAATCATCCAGCGCATCAACAGCAATAATCTCAACGTCGGCGCGCAATACCTGGAAACCAACAACGAGCAGTTTATCATCCGCTCGGTCGGTTTGCTGCAAGGCATCCCGGACATCGAGCAGATCGTCATCAAAACGGTCGACGGCCGGCCGGTGTATCTGCAGGATGTAGCACAAGTTCGCATTGGCGGCGCCATACGGCGCGGCCTGCAGACCCGTAATGGCGAAGGGGAAGTGGTTGCCGGCATGGTCATCAAGCTCTATGGCAGCAACGCCTCGACGGTTATTGCACGGGTCGAGCAGCGCATCGACAAAATCAACAAGGCGCTGCCGGAAGGCGTCAGCATCGTCCCCTATTATCAACAGAAGGACATCGTCGAAGGTGCGGTCAATACCGTCAGCAATGCCTTGATTCAGGGTATTATCCTGGTTTCGCTGGTGTTGTTCGTGTTCATGGGCGGGTTTCGCCCCAGTCTGGTGGTGGCGCTGGCCATTCCCTTTTCGGTGATGTTCGCATTCATTGCCATGGGGCAGTTCGATCTGTCCGCCAACCTGATGTCCCTTGGAGGCCTGGCCATCGCCATTGGCATGATGGTGGACGGCACCATCGTGATGGTGGAAAACATCGATCGCATGCTGCGCGAGGCCGACCCCATTGAGCCCAGAATCCATGTGGTCGGGCGCGCCTGCAGGGAAGTCGGCAAACCGATCCTGTTTGCCATATCCATCATCATCATTGTTTTTCTGCCATTGTTCACGCTGGAAGGGGTAGCTGGAAAAACCTTCAAGCCCCTGGCATTCACCGTTGCACTGGCGATGCTGGGATCACTGCTCTACGCGCTGTTTCTGGCCCCCGTCCTTTCGGATATTTTAATGCGCCGGCAGCAACCCAGAAAAGACGGCAAGCCGAATCTGGACGAACGCTTGCTGAATGCCCTGCTGAAACCCTATCGACCATTGGTTGGTTATTTTGTCGCGCATCGTCAGTCAGCCGTTGCCTTTGCAGCAGGCTTGTTGTTGACCGGCAGCGTGGTATTCCCGTTTCTGGGTTCTGAATTTACGCCGACCCTGCAGGAAGGAACGGTGGTCGTGCAATTGACCATGGCGCCTTCCATTGCCATTACCGAAGCGAAACACAATACCGAAGTTGTCGAAAAACGCCTGCTGAGCCTGCCTGAAGTCATCGAAGTCACCAGCCGGATTGGCCGTGGCGAAGTCGGCGCCCATGCAGACCCGGTCAATTCCGCGGAAATGTATGTCATTCTCAAACCCAAGGATCAATGGCGGGAACCCGGGGACCAGGAATTTATCGAGCAGGAAATACGCGGCAAGATAGCCAACCTTCCCGGCATCACCGCGAATCTGACTCAACCCATCGAAATGACCGTGGAGGAATTGCTGGAAGGGGTAAAAGCGGAGCTGGCTGTGAAGCTGTTCGGCGATGATTTGAAGCTGTTGAAAAAACATGCCGACAAAATTGCCGCGGTGTTGAAAAAAGTGCCCGGCGCCGCCGATGTCAAGGTCGACCAGGTCAGCGGCACGCCGCAGTTGCTGATCACGCCGGACCGTCAGGCCATCGCCCGCTATGGATTGAATATCGATGATGTGCAGAATGTCATCCGCAGCGCGGTGGGTGGCACCACGGCCGGACAGATATTCGTCGGTATACGGCGCTTCGATATTTATGTACGCTATGATGAACAATATCGCAATACGCCGGAAGCCATCGCCAATATCCTGATCAGCGGCGCCAATGGCATGCGTGTGCCATTGGCGCAGATTGCCGATATCAGGGAGATTGTCGGACCCAGACAGATTACCCGGGAAAACAACCAGCGCTTCATCACCGTTCAGGCCAATGTCGTCGGCCGGGATATCGGTTCGTTCGTTGCCGAAGCGCAGCAGGCGATCGATGACAATGTAGCACTGCCGCCTGGTTATCTGACCACCTGGGGCGGACAATTCCGACTTCAGCAACAGGCCAACGCACGTCTCGCAGTGGTCGTACCCATGACCCTGATCATCGTCGCCCTGTTGCTCTACAGCAGTTTCAATTCACTGAAGAATGCCGCGTTGATTCTATTGAATATTCCGCTGGCGCTGGTCGGTGGCGTGCTTGCCCTGTGGCTCAGTGGTCAGAATCTTTCCGTGCCGGCATCGGTCGGTTTTATCGCGCTGTTTGGCATTGCCCTGGAAAACGGCATGGTGCTGGTCACTTATCTGAATCAATTGCTCAAGGAAGGCATGACTGTCGATGATGCCTCCATCCAGGGCGCCTGTCTCAGGGTGCGCCCGGTGCTGATGACCGCTGTGACCACGGCATTGGGACTGATCCCGCTGCTGCTGGCCAGCGGCACCGGTTCGGAAGTGCAGCGACCACTGGCGACGGTAGTGATTGGCGGACTGCTCACGTCGACCTTGCTGACACTGTTGATCATACCGGCGCTGTACAAATGGTTTGCCTCCGATATCGACTGACCATTTTGCCGTTTTCATGTTTAAACCGCTGCTTTGTCAATGTCTCTGTAATGGACTTATGATCTTCTGGGAGTATCATATTGCTGTGGTTTTTAAAACTGGAATCCGACGTGATAACGCGATGGTATGTTGCAAGCTGGACTGAGGTACGAAGCCCGACAGGCTGTTGAGGCGCCATTGTTGGGCTTTGTATCTCAGCGCCAACCTGCATTCAAAAGATGTTATCCGCCAGAACAATCTTTTTCTACTGTCACGCTGCTGCGCGGCAACACAGAGGGAGTGGAAAACCGACAGGAATCCGCAGGTTCCTGTATCCCACCTTTTAACTAAAAACTTTTCAACTTAACTGAGGACATTATTATGCGTAAATTATTGATATTGACATTTTTCAATGCGATCATTCTGTCAGTCTTCCCTGCATCTGCCGCCAGAATCGATGTCGCCGATGCACCGGATGCGGTCATCCAGGGTTTGAGGTCGGAACACCCCGAGGCACAAAATATACAGATCGACAAGGAGCGCCATTTCGGTTTGACCCTTTATGAAGTCAAATTCAAGAGCAATGGCGAACAGCATGAAACCTTGTTCACCCCCCAGGGAAAGCATTTCGGTCATGAACAACCCGTTGCGCCAGCTGATTTGCCGCGCGCAATCATCAAAACCCTGGATAGCACCTTTCGCAGCTACAGCATCACAGATGCAGAAATGATCCGGCATCCTGATGGCCGCATCGAATATGAGATCGATGTTCATGGCGATGCCAATGACTGGGAACTGGCCATGTCGCCATCCGGCAGGACATTGGTCAAGGAGCGGGACTGACATGAACCAGATCATCGCTTATATCAAACCCCACAAGCTTGAAAATGTCATGCTGGCATTACACAAAATAGAAGGATTGACCGGAATCAGCATCCTGGAAATGCGTGGTTGTGGACGTACCCGCAAGGCCAGCAAGGATTATATTTTCGATGAAGACAGTTACGGCCTGATTGCGCATCTGAAGCTGGAAATCGTCTGCCGCAGCGACCTGCTCGAACAGGTCATTTCAGCTATCCGGACAACCGCCCATACCGGCCTGAAGGGGGATGGCAAGATCTATGTCCTGCCAGTACTGGAAGCCGTCCGTATCAGCACCGGTGAAACCGGGGATATGGCGGTTTAGGGTTCGTCCTGATCAATGCTCGCGATAAAACCAATAGGCGAAGCTGTTGCTCTCCGCATAAGGAAAATCTGAATTCAAACTATGCACACTGAAAAGCAATCGGAACAATCCTGCTGTTGTCACGGCGAACAAGCCGACAGTGAGCAGGGGCAAGCCACGAATCCTGCAAAAGGCACGATTTTCAAAATCGATGGTCTGGATTGTGTCGAGGAAGTAGCCATTTTGAAGTCTGAAATCGGACCTTTGGTTGGCGGTGAGGACAACCTGGTTTTCGATGTCATCAATGGCCGCATGACCGTTGTTTCCGACCTCACGCCGGCGACTGAAAAAACACTGATCAAGAGCGTCGCCGCAACCGGCATGCAGGCGGCACGCTGGCAACCCGGACAAACCCGACCCGATGTCAGACAGCGGCAGCGGTCACAAACCATCTATACGACCCTCAGTGGTCTGTGCATTCTGGCCGGCATGTTGATCCATATCGGCATGGCCGGAGGTTTCGTCGATATCCGGCATTTTCTGCAGTCACCCGAAAGCTGGCATTATTCCTGGCCTGATTTCGCGCAATATCTTACCAGCCTGCTCAATGCACATGCCCGTCAGGCCATGCCGCTGCCGGAAAAAACCGCCTATGCACTGGCCATTGTCCTCGGTGTCCGGCATGTCATCGTCAAGGCTTTCCATGCGCTGCGCAGAATGCGTGCCGACATGAATCTACTGATGGTGGTCGCCATCATCGGAGCAATGATCATCGATGAATGGTTCGAAGCGGCGGCGGTGAGTTTTTTGTTTTCCCTGTCATTGGCCATTGAAAGCTGGAGCATCGGGCGCGCCCGTCACGCCGTTGAAGCGCTGCTGGATCTGGCGCCGTCAGTGGTCACGGTCAGGGATGAAAATGATCGGGAACACAGCTTGGCCGCCGCTGAAGTCGATGTCGGCACGACGTTCATCGTCAAACCGGGTGACAAAATTCCGCTCGATGGTGAAATCATCGAAGGAACAAGCTCTGTCAATCAGGCGCCGATTACCGGGGAAAGCATGCCGGTCACCAAGCAGGCCGGCGACCCGGTGTTTGCCGGCAGCATCAATGGCGAAGCGATGCTGGCGGTCACATCCAGTAAAGTCGCTTCCGATACCACGTTGGCGCATATCATCCGTCTGGTCGAGGAAGCGCACAGCAAACGCGCCGAAGCCGAACAATGGGTGGAGAAATTCGCCCGTATCTATACCCCGATTGTGATGCTGTTGGCCCTGGCCATTTTCCTCATCCCGCCGTTGTTTTTTGCAGGTATCTGGCAGGCATGGTTCTACAAGGCCCTGGTGCTGCTGGTGATTGCCTGTCCCTGCGCGCTGGTCATTTCCACTCCGGTCAGCATCGTCGCGGCATTGGCCTGCGCCGCCCGTCAGGGCATCCTGATCAAGGGTGGGATCTATATCGAAGCGCCGGCACAGCTCAAGGTGATCGCCTTCGACAAGACCGGTACATTGACCTGCGGCGATCCTGTAGTCACCGGGCTTTATCCTTTCCACCAGCATAGTCGGGAAGAACTGCTCAGCCGTGCGGCGGCACTGGAATCACGCAGCAACCATCCTCTGGCCAAAGCCATCCTGAATTATACGGAAAGCCAGGGAATCCCCATTGCCAACGCCGACAATGTCACGGTCCTGCCCGGCAAAGGCGTCACTGGCTTATTCAATGACACGGATTTCTGGCTGGGCTCGCGGCGTTATCTGCTGGAACGCGGCCAGGAAACGCCTGAAATAAGTGACCAGGCGATCGCTCTGGAAAAAACCGGCCAAACCGTGGTCGCCATCGGCAACGATCGGCATGTCTGTGGCCTGATTGCCATCGCCGACCAGCCTCGCCCGCAAATCGAGTCGGTTCTGCAGGCCCTCCGACAATGCAATATCGAGCATCTGGTCATGTTGACCGGCGACAACCGGGTCACCGCGGAAAATATCGCCCAACAGATCGGCCTGGATGTCGTGCACGCAGAATTGCTGCCCGCGGACAAGGTCGAGATCGTCACGCAATTAGTCGAGCAGTATGGACAGGTGGCGATGATCGGTGACGGTATCAACGATGCTCCGGCATTGAGCCGGGCCAGCCTGGGCATCGCCATGGGCGTGATGGGATCGGATGCGGCCATCGAAACCGCCGATATCGCACTGATGAGCGATGATTTAGGCAAACTGCCCTGGCTGATCAGACACTCCAAAAGAACCCTGGCCATTATACGCCAGAACATCGTCTTCGCCCTGACCCTGAAGGCTGCCGTCGCCATTCTGGCCTTCGCCGGCATGGCCACGCTGTGGGAAGCCATTGCCGCGGATATGGGCGCTTCCCTGCTGGTGGTGGCCAATGGACTGCGCTTGCTGAA
>JAJRWJ010000179.1 GCA_024276805.1 Gammaproteobacteria bacterium | reverse complement strand
TCCAGTTTGCGAAAAGAAACCAGCACAGCAATTTCAGGATTATACTCCGAATTTGCCATGCAAGACATGTTAAAACAACCGTGGTCTGTGTGTGGAAAAGGAAACCACCAACATAAGCGGGCCTTCACTCGCGCATCAGTCTGAAGCCGTGAAATCCCGATCCCATATTGGCCAGATATCTCCTGCAGGTTCCTCAGGGATTGTAGAATTCACCTTCCTTGCGCAGATAGAACCACCAGTTGATCATGATGCAGACCAGATAGAAGGCAGCAAACCCATACAGCGCCAGTTCCGGCGTGGTCGCCTTGATCTGCTCGCCGAAGACCTTGGGAATATAGAATGCGCCATAGGCGGCAACCGCCGAAGTCCAGCCCAGTACCGGACCTGCCTGCTCCTTGGGGAACACCATGGCGATGGTGCGGAAAGTCGAGCCGTTGCCAATACCGGTAGCCATGAACAACAGCAGAAACAGCAGGAAGAACGGCACGAAATATTCCTGTGGGGTCGCTGAATTGTAGGCAGCCTTCATGAAATAGGCAACCCCTCCGGCGCTGAGCACCATCACCGCGGCACAGATATGGGTCACCCAGGCGCCGCCAAATTTATCGGCGATCCAGCCGCCCACCGGACGGATCAAGGCACCGATGAACGGCCCCATCCAGGCAAACATCAAGGCGCTGGGTCCATCGGGGTTGATCATGTCATGATTCATCACGCCATCGACCATGACATGCTGGTAGCCGAAAATCACCTTGATGGCCAGAGGGAATGCCGCCGCGTAACCGATGAACGAACCGAAAGTCATGGTGTAGATGATGCTCATCACCCAGGTATGCTTGTTGTCGAATATCCTGTATTGCCGCTCCAGACTCGAGCCGATCCGCCCCGGAATGATCTTCAACAGGGAAACGGTCAGCGCTATGACGATGAACAGCACGATTTCCTTGGGCACGCCGAACCCGGAGCCGTTGACTTCCGCGGGCAGCATCAGCCACAGACCAAAAATCGAGGTCATGAAGCTGATCAGCAGCATGCCGGTGATGATGGCAAAGGATTTCAGCGGATGACCAAGATCGGGGGAAACCTCCTCGGTACGAATGTTGTGCATGCCAAACCAGCCAAAAAACGCCAGTGGAACCAGGAACACCAGCCAGATGAAGCCGGCGTTTTGAATATAGGTTTCGGAGCCGGCTGGAATCTTGCCGATCAACGTTCCCGAGGTATTCTGCAGTATCATCGGCTCGCCCCCCAGCGCGCCAAACAAACCGAAGGTCATCGCCAGCGGCACCAGAACCTGCATCGTGGTCACGCCAAAATTACCCAACCCGGCATTCAGGCCCAATGCCAGTCCCTGCATTTTCTTGGGAAAGAAAAAACTGATATTGGACATCGACGAGGCAAAATTGCCTCCCCCCAGCCCGGACAGCAGCGCCAACACCTGAAAAACCCATAAGGGAGTATTTTTGTCCTGCAGGGCGATGCCGGTACCCAGCGCCGGTATCATCAACAATGCCGTGGTAAAAAAAATGGTATTCCGACCGCCGCAAAGGCGGATAAAAAAGCTGCTGGGGATACGCAAGGTTGCACCGGTGAGGCCGGCGATGGACATCAAGGTGAACAACTCGGATTTTTCGAAGGGAAAACCGAGATTCAACATCTGTACGGTAATGACCCCCCAGTACAACCAGACAGCAAAACCACACAACAGGCTGGGAATGGATATCCATAGATTACGGTTGGCAATATACTTGCCTTCATACTCCCAGAACTCATTGTCCTCAACATCCCACTTATGTAAATCCGTCATTGATTTCCTCTTAGAAATTGTCTCAAAAGCGTTGTATTGAAAAAAACCCACATATTATAGGATATTCTGCGACAAAATATGAGCCTTAAAAATTTCCCACTCTCGCCCGGGTAACTGCCGCTCCTGTCGGGGAAGACAAGGTCAATGAAATTCAGCCATGTACGCCCTGCCCCCGGCCTTCCCGGCCTGCTCAAAATGAAACCGGATCAATGGCCACCAATCATAGATCATGAAGAAAACAGGCCATGGATGGATGGTTATAGATGGCAACTAATTCTACCTTGTCAGATTCTCCGCAAACTCGTCATACTCGCCGGGAAGCGGGCATCCAGGGCCATGGACGGCATGTTTCATGCCATCCCTGGAGCCTGGATTCCGACACTCCATGCCGGAATGACGATCTTTGAAAAAGGGATTATCGGATCTGACAAAGCAGAACTAATCAAAATTATTATATTATAAATATATGATGCCACATTCCATCAGACCAGCATTTTGCTGTTGTTCTTTTTCTGCAACAAAATCATTGAATTGCAACTAAATAACTGAATTTCAGCGGTTTACGGCTGTTGCGCATATGCAAATTTTTATTGTGTTATTTTAAACAAGCTCTATAATTACATTATAAATCATACAGAATTAACTATTTTTTCACTTCAGTTCAAGGAAAATTCTTCAATATGTTTTTGCACCATTCAGCAACAGCAAGGAAAAACCCGCAGAAAGCACCTGGCGCCGTATATGCT
>JAJRWJ010000178.1 GCA_024276805.1 Gammaproteobacteria bacterium | reverse complement strand
CGGCCTGTACCAGCCTGCCGCCCAGCGACTCGATATGCTGGGCGACCCATTCCAGAACCCCGGTCGCCGGCGTGATTGGATAGGCGGCGACGAACCGGATGCCGGCGGACAATGCGCCGTAGGCGATGGCATCGTTGCCGTTCAGCAGCCAGCGTGGTGATTGCCGGGGACTGCCCGGTTGCAATGCCGTGAATTCTTCCGGAGCGGAATACCGCATGCTATGGCCTGCGCGTATGCAAGCCTCGGCAATTGCCACAACCGCCTCGCCCTTGCCCGCCAGCCGTTCCGACATGGCCTCGAGCAACACCGCTAGCGGCAGCGCCAGCAGCTTGCCAATCAATCCCAGGGCAACCATATTGGTGCGCCGGCTGCCCTGCTTCCGGGCAACTTCCGCCAACGGCAATGTGCAAATATCAAGCACTCCCGCAACCTGCTCCGGCGCCTGTGGCAGGTCCTGATCACAGATAACCAGGGTCTGAGCATCAATCGGTATTTCATCCTGAAAACGGGAAAAATTGTTCCAGTCCAGAGCGACCAGCAGATGCATATCGGTAATGAAGGACTGCACACTGGCATCCCGCAATCTCAGAATGGCTGCCGACTCCCCGCCTCTGATCTGAGGGCCATAGGATTTCCGCAAAACCCCATAAAGACCGGCTTTTGCCGCCGCTTTCAGCAGTATTTCCCCGGTGATTACCACACCCGCGCCACCAGAGCCGGTCAGCGCCAGGGTCAGATCATTGCCGCGCATGGATTCTCCTCGTGCCTGAAGCAAAATTTCCTTGCATCACAGCCCCGCCGCATCATTTTCCGGGTGGGCCTTCAACAGCATCACGTCGCAATGGCTGTCATGCAGAACCGACATTGCCGTCGACCCCAGAAGCCGAGACAGTCCTACGCGCCCCTGGTCTCCGACAATGATCAAATCCACCGGCAAGGACTCCGCGAGCTTCAGAATCTCCTTCTTCGGCGAGCCGGTTTCGACATATTGATGCTGGGCGGACACCTGTAATTCCCTGCCCAGCTCGATCATCAACTGTTTGGCGTGCTTGACGTTCGCAGTCCCGACATCCACCATCAGCGGCAGGCCATAGGTGGAAAATGGCTCGATGACATAGACAATGGATAACCTGGCGCCAAACTGACTGGCCAGCGCCCTGGCCCTGTGGGCAACGCCTTTTCCGGTACGGACCAGATCGGTCGCCAGTAGAATATGCTTGTACATCGTTCCCCCTTCAACTAAACAAGGCTCCGAATCAGCGGTCGGCATCGCCTCTGGATCTATCGATCATTTTTTTCAGTCTATCCTTATTGTTTGAGCTTTTGCAAGTGCACGGTACAAAGCCTCACGACAACTACAGCCTGTGAATACGCACAACAAATACGCCAACAGTCCATTTGCAAGCGGGGCTACAGTCCAGCAAAAATCGAGCGCCGCCTGGTCAGCGCAGACAGAACGGCGCAGTTGTTTCAGGAATGATTCTCAACCATGAAAACAGCTGCTCTGTACAGCAAATACAAAAACAGCAAGGGAAAAACGATGCTCTGCAAAAGGAAGATGGCGATCAATTGCAGCAGTTGGGATGTCATATCGGTCGCGATCTGCTCGAATTTCCGCATCTTCTCTCTGATTGCGGCAATTCCCTCTAACACGGCGGCTTTCACATTCAAGCTTGCGCTCAATTCCTCGAACCAGGATGACGATGAATTGGCTGCAGAACCGACAGCGTCTTCGGTGGTCAGTTCTTTCAGCTCGTTATTGGCCTGCTCGATGGAGCGAGTGGATTGCTGATATTGCACCGCCAGAAACTCTCGATAGGTCAGTTCGTTCAGAACGAATACCATCGGCACGCTGAATCTGATGAAAAACACGATGATCGCGGCCCTTACCAATCCCCGGCGGATCATTTGTGGACACACCGGCAACCAGACTGAAAGCGCCGTGCACAGAAAAACCAGCCAGATCACCCAGCCGATCGCCGGCCATGCGCTGATTGAGAGAAAGATCTTCTGCATACCCAGCGATGCGCTGCTGGCCAGCATCACCCAGGAAAAACGCTCGACCAGATCATTGACCGGATCCAGAACCTGTCCCGGAGTCAGCGTCAGCCCCACCCCCATCGGCTCGATGGACAGTTCCGTGCCCTGCGCCGCCGAAATCACTGCATTCAGCCCCCTGGCGATGGCAAACGCCGACAGCGACCGGGTCAATGCCGCATCGATAGTCTTTTCCCCTGCCCGGTCAAGCAGGCCGCTGCTGTTCAACAAGCCACCACCCAGCAATAGCATAGTCAGAAGGATTTTCGTGGCAATGTGCTGCATATTTTGCGGAACCGATCATGGCCATGGTAAACAAGGAATCCATTTATAACAGATTCCCCGGAATGGCACCTGTAAAATTGCCAGCCATGAATTGACCATGCCTGAAACAAAGGGTCAAGTCTTGCAATAACGCATAATATCTGATCGTTCCCACGCTCTGCGTGGGAATGCAATTTGTGACGCTCCTGCGTCACGGAACAATCAAGAACCCGGGTATGAATTCCGGCACAGAGCGTGGCAACCAGGGGAGGCTATCCATCACCCAATGGTCTGGGTACCAGCAATCAAACATCTCCAAAGACCTGCCCGATCGATCACAACCCTTTCTTGCTTGCTTGAATGGACTGCGTCGATTTTTTTCCAAAGGACTATCCAGCACCTGCTTATACAAAAACACCAGGGTATTCATCGCCTGATTTTGTGTTAAAGCGGCGACATTGCGTTGTCTTACCAGATAACCGAGAAACTCCACGCTCTTGATTTCCGGTTAAGCCAACAGGGAATCCCGGTCTTGTAATCGATGAAGTTTTATGAATTGCCTGATCTAGTCACAATTGTAAACACCTCACGAAAACCGCAGCT
>JAJRWJ010000177.1 GCA_024276805.1 Gammaproteobacteria bacterium | reverse complement strand
TCTCTCTTGTCGGGGCCTGAAAATAGCTGAAGCTATTTTACTCCAAAATAAAAAGGCTTGATTTGATGACAATGACGCTCGCGTTTTGTAACGCGGTGTGAGGGAAGTGGCAAAAACAGCTGCCATCCAGGGATTTTCGCACAGAGCATTTGGCAGACGCTACGCCGGATGCGCAAGCTTATCCGGCCAAGGCCAGCACGGAAATTTCCTGTCGGCCGGATAAATGAAACGCATATGCAAAAAACTCTCTATGGTTTAATGGCATTCCTGTACTTTCAAAATGCCAGTAATACCTCACAGGACGAGGCTATCAGACTTTTATAAGATACCAAGGAGGGGGGAAATGATGACTATGGATACTGACTCTTCAGTCTGACAAGCATGTGAGCTAAGATGCATCGCATGAAAACGACTGCTTATGGATTGGGACAGGAAGTAAATTTTACTTGCGGCCCAGCAGCTTTTTCTTTTGTTCTTTCAAAGATGGCCGCTGATATTCCAAACGAAAACGCGCTTTCAGCCAGATTCCAGCAACCGCGGCAAGCATCAACCCGCAGGAGACAATACTGACATAGATCAGATTCTTCAACTGCGACATCTCCTGCAGCAAGGCATTGCTGACCTCTGAAACCGGCGGCGGGGGTGGCTCCTGCCGGATGGCGATGAGGCGTCCTGCACCCGTTTTGGAATAGGTCTTCAATACCAGAAGATCGTTTTTGACATCCTGAATGGTATGCAGATCAGCGCTGGAAACCTTTCCCGACCGGACACTGGCTTCCAGAATATTCAGTTTGCTTTCAATGGAACCGCTGACCAGCCCGACAAGCTGCGCCTTCAACGCATCGATCTCGGCAGACAACACCGGATTCATGGGTATTTTGCTGATATCGACCTGCTTGACCTGCATTTGCCGGCGTTCGAAGTCCTGCAGAATATTATTGGCGGGGAACAATAAATAGCCCAGCATGACGATGATCAGCATCAACGAGACAAAAGCCACCAGCAGCAATCTGTTGAAATGCTGCAGACCCTGATGCGCCGGATCATGCAATATGATCGCCTTGCGCCTGTCGGCATGCCGCCCGTCTGAGTTGTTTTCACGCTTTTCGCTCATTATTTTATTCCCCTGCCCCCCCAAAGAGGTAAAACATGTCCGCCTTTGACCAGAAATACAACTTTTCAAGAAAGCAAACTATGCCAGATTGCATGCAAGTGGTCAATTATACAATTTTTGCAGACACAGACATTAAAATAAATCGATAATTTTCGTGATAACCACCAATTTGCCCGCAATGAGCAATATTGCTGCCGCACAGCCTGCCCGGAAACGATACTGCCGCCCCGGGCAGGACCCTGCTACGAGTTTTACCGGCCGCTCCCGGTCTGCGCTGCTTTCATTTTCGCGGCAATACGCATGCGCAAGGCATTCAGCTTGATGAAACCTTCGGCGTCCTGCTGATTATAAGCCCCCTCATCGTCTTCAAAGGTGGCGATGCTTTCATCGAACAGGCTGTCGCTCATCGATGCACGCCCGACAACCGTGACATTGCCGTTGTACAGCTTCACCCTGACTTTACCGTTGACCGGGATCTGCGAATTATCGATCATGGTCTGCAGCATTTCCCGCTCCGGGCTCCACCAGTAGCCGTTATAGATCAGCGTGGCATAGCGTGGCATCAGCTCATCCTTCAGGTGCGCCACTTCCCGGTCCAGGGTCAGCGACTCGATGGCACGATGCGCCTTCAGCATGACCGTGCCACCCGGCGTTTCATAACAACCGCGCGACTTCATGCCAACATAGCGGTTTTCCACGATATCCAGCCGCCCGACGCCGTTGTCGCCAGCCAGCTGATTGAGCTTTTCCAGCACTTCCGCCGGTGAATGGGGGGCGCCATCGATGGCAGTGATATCGCCGCGCGTGTAGGTCAGTTCCACATAGGTGGGCTGGTCGGGCGCCTGTTCCGGTGATACACTCCAGCGCCACATTTGCTGTTCCGGCTCCGCCCAGGGATCTTCGAGTATCCCCCCTTCATAGGAGATATGCAGCAGGTTGGCATCCATCGAATAGGGAGACGCCTTGCCGCGCTTCATTTCCACGGCAATACCGTGCTGCTCGGCGTATTCCAGCAGTTTTTCCCGGGAATTCAGGTCCCACTCCCGCCAGGGCGCGATGATACGGATATCCGGGCGCAGTGCGTAGGCGCCCAGTTCAAAGCGCACCTGGTCGTTACCCTTGCCGGTTGCGCCATGGGAAATGGCATCGGCGCCGGTGGCATTGGCGATATCCACCAGGCGTTTGGCGATCAGCGGTCGGGCGATGGAGGTGCCGAGCAGATATTCGCCTTCATAGACGGCATTGGCGCGAAACATCGGAAAAACATAGTCGCGAACGAATTCCTCGCGCAAATCCTCGATATAGATTTCCTCGATGCCCATGGCCTCGGCTTTTTCCCTGGCCGGTTCGACTTCCTCTCTTTGGCCGAGATCGGCAGTGAAAGTCACCACTTCACAATCATAGACATCCTGCAGCCATTTCAGGATAACCGAAGTATCCAGGCCTCCGGAATAAGCCAAAACCACCTTATTAATATTCGACATAGCACTTTTTTCAGTTCAGGTTAAAATGGGCTGATTATACCGGAAATTGTTCTCTCTCTGCGCTCTGATTACGAGGTTCCCGGCCATATCCACCGCCGGCTTCACAAAGATGGGGAAATCCAGGAATCCGCCATAGACCATGTCTCTCTATTCCATCACGCCGCAAGCGCTCATTCTTTTCCTGCTCGCTGCCATGGCTGCCTGCAGTGCCTCGGCACAGCAGGAAAACAGCCGGGAAGCCGGCAGTGACAGGGATTGTGTGATTCTGCTGCATGGGCTGGGCAGGAGCAGTGCTTCGCTGCGTGACATGGCCGATGCGCTCGGCCGGGAGCATTTCATGGTCGTCAACCAGGACTATCCGTCCCGTGAGCAAAGCATCGAGGCTTTGGCGCTGAACAGCATTCCGCAGGCGTTGTCGCGCTGCCGGCAACGCGGCAGCCGGCGCATTCATTTCGTCACCCATTCCATGGGTGGCATTCTGCTGCGCTATTATCTTTCCGTCAGAAAAATTGCCGGCCTTGGCCACAGTGTACTGCTCAGTCCGCCCAACCATGGCAGCGAAATCGTCGATCTGCTCAGGGACAACATACTGTTTCAGTGGCTGAATGGTCCTGCCGGACAGCAGCTGGGCACAGACAAGGACAGCCTGCCCTTGCGGCTGGGCGCGGCAGATTTTTCTGCAGGGGTGATTACCGGAAACCGGCCCGCCTTTTATGACGGCTACTTTGCCGAAGAGATCCCAGGTCCCGATGACGGCAAAGTCTCGGTGGAAAGTGCAAAGCTGCAGGGAATGGCGGATTTTCTGGTAGTACCCTGCGACCATACCTTTATCATGGACGATGCCGAAGTGATCCGGCAAACCATCCATTTTCTTAAGTTTGGCCGCTTTGCCAAAGCCGAGGCACGCAAACTGCAAAAAAAATAGAATCAGCCGACCAGATCGATCACTACGCGGCGGTTTTTCGCCCTGCCCTGGCGGGAGCGGTTGCTGGCAGCCGGTCTGCTTTCACCATGAGCCCTGATGCGTATTTTCGATGCGGCGACACCCTTGCTCAGCAGATATTTCCGGATGACCTCGGCTCGTTTTCTGGAGATGGCCTTGTTGCCTGCCCGGGAACCCTTGCTGTCGGTATGGCTATGGATCACCAGCTTGCCGGGATAATATTCCAGCAGATATTTCGCCAACAGATCCAGGCGCCGCTTTTCCGCCGTATTCAATTCGACATTGCCCTTGCGATAGAAAAACCAGCGCAGCACATCCGGGCCAAACACCTGCAGCCGGATAACGCCGTCACCCCTGAAACCGTTCAACGCGGACTTTACCGTGATGCGTTTCCTGGCGATGCCCTTGCTGCTCAGATATTTGACGATGCTGCCGGCCCTTTTCCTGAACCATTTGCTGTCCGTTTTCAATACCCCGGCGGTCACGCTGCCAATGACCAGGCCGATATCGGGCATTTCCCGCAGCAGATTGGCCAGCTTGTCGACTTCCCGGGTCGCGATGCCATCGAGGCTGCTGCTGCCCTTGTGGAAATACAGCACCCGGTCCTGCAGGTCGGCCATACCATAGGGCAACAACTGATTCCTGCAGGCGATGAAATCTTCATAGGCGGCGCTGAACCGGACCGCCGAAACTCCCACGCGGGTTTCGACGAGATCGATATCGGGTGCGGCGCGTACATAGGTGAATGTCGGAAATTTCCCCTGCAACAGCACATCGATCATCGTCTCGGCATCATCCCCGTAAACGGCCAGACGCCCATAGCCGGATATTTCCACCGACTGATCGAGATACACCAGATAGGGTCGGGATTGCGAAGAGTGATGACTCCACGGGGCGGGCATGGCTGACAGGCTGGCCTTGACCACCCGTGGCTTATGGCGCTGCTCCTGGATATAAAACTGTAGTTTACCGCCGGCGGGGTGCACGAAATCCGCACTGCCATAATGCGGAATCTGCTGTTTCAAATGACAAGCCGTCTTGCTGCGGCTCACCTCCCAGTTCGCCTTGAGCAATGGCGCCCCATAATATTCCGCGCTACTGTCGGCGCTCAGCAGTGCGAAAACGATACCGATCAGATGGATAGAGAATTTCATTTCAACCTGTCATTGAAGCAATACGATAATCATGCAACTCACGGCACAGCTGCATGCGTAATGGTTATCGGCTGAAAGTGAATTTTTTTTACCCTGATGCGGCGCCTGATTTAAAAAAATGCCTAAAAGTTAAAAATCTGCTTTCATCAACCAGACAAGATATCCACTATCCCGAAAGGAAATCCGCTGCGGCACTAGCCCGATAAAAACTTCTTCACCGTGGCGACGAACAATTCCGGCTTTTCGGCATGCAGCCAATGCCCTGTGTCTGGCAGCCTGATGACCTGTGCGCCGGGAAACAGCCTGTCGATGACCTGCTGATCCTCACTGCGCAGATATCTGGAGTTGCCGCCGGCAATGAACAGCGTTTTTTTCTCGAAGGGCTGAATGTGCTGCTGCTCAGGAAATCCGATAATTGCCGGCGCCGCCTGTTGAAAAATATCCAGATCGATACGCCAGTGATAGTGTCCATCATTCAATACCAGATTCTGCAGCAGGAACTGACGAAAACTTAGATCTGGAATGGCGTTCGCCAGCAACTGTTCCGCCTGTCTGCGATTGCCGATCTCATGCAGCGGCAAGCCACGCAGCGCAGCAATCAGATTGTCGAAGCTGTGCCGGTAACTGACCGGCGCGATATCGACCACGATCAGACTTTCTACGCGTTCTGGTTTGTTCAGCGCCAGCCACATCGCGACCTTGCCGCCCATGCTGTGGCCGAGCAAGTTCACCTGGCGCAGATGCCGCTGCTGGATAAAGGCATCGATATCGGCAGCCATTGCCGGATAATCCATCACGGTATCATGGGGGGATGCGCCATGATTGCGCAAATCCGGCGCCAGTACATGGTACTGCCCGGCCAGCATCCTGGCGATCTGCCGCCAGTTGCGTGCAGAGGCAAAAAAACCATGCAGTATGAGCAGCGGCGGATTGTCGGCCGAGCCAAATTCTTCAAAGGCTAATTGCATATTGATAAAAAACACGAAAGCTAAAGAAACGGGGTGTATCGCAGCGAAGCATTTACAGAAAACTGTAGACAGCTCCCAGCATACCGCCAAAAACGCCACCCCAGACCACCAGCCAGCCGAGGTGCTCACGGATGATGTCCTGGACGATTTCCTTGACCAGTTGCGGCGTCAGTTCATCCAGGCGCCTGTCGATCACCGCCTCGATTCTGACAATGATATCCACGCTCAGCTGCCGGGCATTCAGACTGCGTTGCAGGGCCGCCTGAAAGCGTTTCGATTCCACCATGTCCGTCAGTGTCTGCTGCAGTTTTTCGGTAAAGGACTCCTGCAGCGACAGCAGCGCCTCTTCACCATTCACACCCAGCATCTGCAGCATCGCGCCCAGCGATGAATCCATGATGGATCTGACCAGACCGTGGAAGATCCGTTCGTAGTCGATGGCATGCAACAACGGCTCCAGATCGAGCACCCGACCGCCCTGCTCTTCTTCCTGCTCGATAAACTGCTCGATATGCTCCGGCGTGAAAAACTGCTGCATCATCAGGTTTTTGATCGATGCCTTGAATTCCTCGAAGCGGTTGGGGATGACCCCCGAACCATACAGCAGCGGCACTTTCTCGAACAGCATATGAATTGCCAGCCAGTTGGTGATCGCCCCGGACAGGGCAAAAAAGCCGATGGCCTTGAGCAATTCAGACCAGACCGGTGACAGATAGCCGCTGGCAATCACCAGGACAGCCAGAAAATTGGTGAGAAAAGTTTTGTTCAACAATTTGGACATTTTTTCAAGGCTGGCATGAGAACCGCCAGGTAGCGACTTCAGCCACACTGGCCTGAGAGATCTTGATTCGGGAAAATTTTCTATGGACCGGCAATTGATTTATGATACAACAAACATAGGGGTTCTTGCTTGCTGAAGCGGCTGCAGGAGGTTGCCTCATGTTACGAAAATGACGCTTCCGCCCATGAATGGTACTTGCAAATAACCTGTGCAGCCGCGGTTGGCCAGCAGAGCTGGAACCCGCCTGAATTACTGTATAATTCACGGACCATCATGCCTGGAACCAAGCCGCATCGATGCCCTGTCTGCAGCCCGCCGCTACTGCTGCAGGGATGTCGGACAGAGTCGGTGTTCCATCACACTGTCGGATGAGGAGTATTTATGGCGATCATCAAGCTGGATGTCAACGGCTCCATCTGGGAGCGCTGCTTCACTGTCTTTCCGCTGGTGCTGGTGGGCAGTCGGGAACCCGATGGCAGTTACGATATCGCCCCCAAGCACCTGGCCATCCCGGCCAGCTGGCAGAATCATTATGCCTTCGTCTGCGCGCCGCATCACAGCACCTACAGCAACATCAAGGAGCACGGTGAATTCACGGTCAGCTACCCGCGTCCGACCCAGATCGTCGCCACCAGCCTGGCGGCGGATCCCCGCGCAGAAAACCAGTCCAAACCCGCGCTGCGCGCCGTGCCAACCTTTCCGGCCGATACCGTGGACGGGGTCCTGGTCAAAGACGCCTACCTGTTCCTGGAATGCCGGCTGAAACAGATTGTCGATGCTCTGGGCGACAACAGCCTGATCATCGGCGACATCGTTGCCGCCCAGCTGGACGATCACTACCTGCGCACTTCCGACCAGGATGACCAGGAACTGATTCATGCCGCTCCATTACTGGCCTACCTGTATCCCGGCCGTTTCACGCAGATCGATCAAAGTTATTCCTTCCCCTTTCCGAAAGGCTTCAAGAGATAATGACCGAAACCCTGAATCGCACCACCGCCGCACAGTTGCTTTCCTGGATGCAGGAACATCGGCACGAGCAGGTGCAGTTCATCGAAAGACTGGTGCGCATGGAATCCCCTACCGACGTTCCCGCCTCTCAACAGCCGGTACTGCAGCTGCTGGCCGAATCCCTGTCGGCGCTCGGCTACTGCGTCAGGAAAATACCCGGCAGAACCTCGGGCGGACACCTGTTTGCCCGGCCGGCCCGGCGCGATAAAAACAAACTGCTGCAGTTGCTGCTGGGTCACTGCGACACCGTCTGGTCACTAGGCACGCTGGAGGACATGCCGGTCAGGATAGAAGACGGCATTCTGTACGGGCCAGGCGTCTATGACATGAAAACCGGACTGGCGCAAATGCTTTTCGCCATCCGCGCAATGCAGGAACTCAGTCTGGAACTGCCGCTGACGCCGGTCATCTTCATCAATTCCGACGAGGAGACCGGCAGTCATGAATCCTCCCGCTATATCCACCGCCTGGCCAGGCTGGCCAACCGCAGCCTGGTCATGGAGCCTTCCCTCGGCCCTATCGGCCGCCTGAAAACAGCCCGCAAAGGGGTCGGCAGGTTCACGATCACGGCGAAGGGCAAAGCCGCGCATGCCGGTTTGAATCCGGAAGCAGGCGCCAGCGCCATTCTGGAATTGTCTCATGTCATACAGACCCTGTTTGCATTGAACGATGTGGAAAAGGGCATCACCATCAACGTCGGCATGATCGATGGCGGCCTGCGCGCCAATGTCGTGGCGCCGGTGAGCAGCGCCGTCACCGACGTCAGGGTGCTGACCCATGACGATGCCCGGGCCATCGAACGGGCGATACACGCCATCCAGCCCATCACGCCCGGTGTCTCGCTGGAAATCGAGGGCAAAATCGGTCGCCCGCCGATGGAAAAGACACCGGCCAATCAACAGTTCTGGAATATGGCGCAGAATCTTGCCCGGCAACTGCGCATCGATCTGCAGCAGGGTACCGCCGGTGGTGGCTCCGATGGCAACACCACCAGCCTCTACAACGCCACGCTGGACGGTCTCGGCGCGGTCGGAGACGGCGCCCACGCGCGACACGAACAGGTCGACCTGAACAAGCTGCCGGAACGTGGGGCACTGCTGGCGCTGCTGCTGCTGAGTCCGGCAGTGGTACCGGAAGCTGTCGCACAAACGGGAACATGAGCCATGCCTCCCCATTATTTTTTCACCTCCATCACCCGCATCAGCAAGCTGTGGGAAAGCCCCTTCACTGTCGAAAAATTACCGCGCAAGCAATGGCAGACTGGTGACTACGTCGTTGGCGAGGCCATTACCTGTCCCGGCTGCCTGCACCGGATCGAACAGCCCAACGGGCGCATGGTGGAAGTCGTCGATGGAGAACTGGTGGTCGGCGCATTCGGCGAGCGCGCCGCGACACTGGAAGCCGTGGGTAGCTGGCAGACCATCGGCGACGATATGCGTTTCGAACTGATGACCGCCGGCGGACTGTTCGGCAAGGTCACCTCCAAATCCTTCTACCTGCCGCCGCTGATGGCGCTGGACTATCGTGGCCACGTCCTGCTGGATGGTCAAAAGGTCTGCATGGCGCAGTTCGTTTCCAAACGCCCCATCATACCCTTCAATTTGCCGGTCATTCTGATCATCGGCACATCCATGTCCGCCGGCAAGACCACGGCCGCGAGAATCATCGTCAGGCAGCTGAAACAGGCCGGCTACCGGACCATTGGCGCGAAACTGACCGGCGCCGCGCGCTATCGGGATATCCTGAGTATCGCCGATGCCGGCGCCGACTATATTTATGATTTTGTCGATGTCGGTCTGCCTTCCAGTATCTGTGAAGCTCAACACTACCGCCACCAGCTGCGCATCCTGCTGTCGGAAATGGCCCGCCTGGAGGCCGATGTACTGGTGGCGGAGGCCGGCGCCTCACCACTGGAACCCTACAACGGCTCGGTGGCCATCGAGGAAATCGCCCCCCAGGTATGCTGTACGATATTGTGCGCCTCGGACCCCTATGCCGTCCTGGGGGTTGCTTCGGCATTCGGGCGCAAACCCGACATCATCGCCGGCGCGGCAACCAACACCTCCGCGGCGATCGCTCTGGTCAGACAACTGACCGGCGCCGAAGGGCTGAATCTGCAGGATAAAAAATCATTGCCCAGACTCAATGAAATTTTGTCTGCGCGCCTTGCACTGAAACGTCACGACCGATAACCCAGCACTCATGAGGCCATCTTCATCACTCCGCATCATGCCCTGCCACAGCCTTACACAACACCTGTTCCAGCGGCCTGCACGGCACACCGTCAGTATCGGCAATCGGCGGGATTGCGCCGATCCACGCTATCGTCAGGCCGGATAGATGCCCGGCGACCTGCCTGTCAGCTTCTCTCCCCTGGCACTGGTGTTGCTGGGGGAAATGTTGTTTCTGTTCGCGCTGCTGCATTCCATCTATCAGCGCCGTTCTCCGACCAGCATGATCGCCTGGCTGCTGGCCATTTCCCTGCTGCCCTATCTCGCGGTGCCGTTATACTTTCTGGTGGGTTTCAGAAAACGCAAAAGCATCTATAACAAATCCAAGTTGTCTTTGTCTGACAGCGTGGCCGGAACAGTACCCGAAACCAACCCCATCGCAACCATTCTGCACAATACCGGCATCCCCAGGGCAACCCGCGACAACCGGGTGGAACTGTATTTCAATGGTGTCGATGCCTATCGGGCGCTACTCGACGAAATCAGGAATGCCACGCAAAGTATCTATATCAGCACCTATGTGTTCAGAAGCGACGCGGTCACCAGGGAACTGCTTGCCGCTCTGACCGAAAAAGCCAGACAGGGCGTCACGGTAAAACTGCTGCTCGATTCGCTGGGTTCCTTTCAGCTGTATTTCTATCAATCGCCCTTGAAGGCGCTGCGCCATGCCGGCGGCGCCGTGGAATTTTTCATGCCGCTGCTGCGCATGCCGCTGCGTAATTACATCAACCTGCGCAATCACCGCAAAGTCTACCTGTTCGACAATCGACTGGTGATCACCGGGGGAATGAATCTGTCCCGCAAATACATGGGGCCAACCCCGGACGGCAAACGCTGGAACGACCTGCTGTTCCTGGCGGAAGGTTCGGCTGCCGCCCATTATTACCGGATCTTCGCCGCCGACTGGGCCTATGCCACGGAAGAAGCGCTGCCCACGGATGTCAGCGCCGTGCATGGCGGCGGCAACACCTATCTGCAGGTCGTGCCATCCGGCCCGGACGTCGAGGGAGATCCGCTTTTCGAGGCGTTGCTGAGCGCCATTTATGCGGCAAAAAAACGCATCTGGATCGTCACGCCCTATTTCGTCCCCGACATGAGCATCATGTATGCGCTGATCATTGCCCAACACAAAAACGTCGATGTAAAATTGATCACACCACGCCAGTCGGATCATCTGGTTGCCGATCTCTGCCGCAGCAGCTTCATGCGCGAACTCGAGGAGCAAACCGTGCATGTCGCCCTGTATGAGGGACAAATGCTGCATGCCAAGGCGATTCTCTTCGACGATTTTGGCGCGATGCTGGGCTCGGTGAATATCGATAACCGCAGTCTGTTCCTGAACTATGAAGTGGCCAGTTTCGCCTACTCGCCGGAAGTCATCCAGAACCTCGAAGCATGGATGCTGGATATTCTGGGCAATTCCGGCCGAATCATCGCCCCGGTGGGCAGATTGCGTCGTCTGGGGGAAAATCTGATGCGCACACTGGCCCCCGAATTGTAATGTTTACACCTTCCATTTCACCATTACATCTGGGAAAATCCGGCCAGCAGCCAGGCCAGTCCT
>JAJRWJ010000176.1 GCA_024276805.1 Gammaproteobacteria bacterium | reverse complement strand
TTCCAGCAACATTTCTGGTACGCTGACCGGTCGTTTGAAAACAACGATCTCTTGGATTTTCCGGCTATCCAGGCATTGCCTGGCGTCATTCAACAGGTTCATCGATAAACATGAAACGCATGACAAATTTATTCAGCTTTTGTCTGTTGATCCCGATCCTGTTGCATGGTTCTGCTTTTGCAGCTCCTGAAACACCGGTGTTTGCGGCCGCCGCGAGTATGAAATTCGTTCTGCAGGATATTGCCGAAGCCTTTCACCAGGACACAGGAGAAGAAGTCCGTTTCAGTTTCGCATCCTCCGGCAATCTGACCCGGCTGATTCAGCAGGGCGCCCCTTTCCAACTGTTTTTCTCGGCCAATACTGCCTATGTCGAACAACTGCAGACTCAGAAACTGACGCAACATCCGAAAATCGTCTATGCCCTGGGCAGGCTGGCGCTAACCACTATGGCGGCATCCCAGCTGTCACTGGACGGGCAGATGCAGGGCATTCATCAGGCATTGCAGGAGCACCGGCTGCAGCGCTTCGCGATCGCCAATCCGCAGCTTGCCCCTTATGGCAAAGCTGCACAGCAAGCCTTGCAGAATCTACACCTGTGGGCGCAGCTCAAAGACAAACTGGTACTGGGGGAAAATGCCGCGCAGGCAGTGCAATACACCGCTTCGGGAGCTGTCCAGGCCGGTCTGGTCGCCTATTCCCTGGCTCTTTCCTCGCAATTGAGTAACGACATTCGCTTCGTCCTGATTGCACAGACACTGCACCGGCCCTTGCGGCAGACCATGGTGCTGCTCAATGGCGCCGGCCATACCGCCAGGGAATTCATGCTTTACATGCAGCAGAAAAAAGCGCAGGGCATTCTCGAACACTACGGCTACGACCGACCATAGCAACAGCATGGACTGGACCGCGTTATTCCTATCCATACAACTGGGCCTGGCAACCCTGCTGATTCTGCTACCCGTGGGCATCATCACCGGCCGCTGGCTGGCCTATAAACAATTTTTCGGCAAGCCCTTGATTCAGGGACTACTGGCATTGCCACTGGTGCTGCCGCCGACGGTGCTAGGCTATTACCTGCTGGTTGCCTTCAGCCCTGCCCGGGGTCTGGGTCTGTGGTTGCAGGAAACTTTCGACACGACGCTGGTTTTCAATTTTCAGGGACTGGTACTGGCATCCATACTCTTCAATCTGCCTTTCGCGATAGAACCCATGCAACGCGCCTTTGCCGCGATACCCCGGGAAATTCGTGAAGCGGGGGCCTGCTGCGGCATGAACCCGGTCAGGATATTGTACAAGATAGAATTGCCGCTGGCCTGGCCGGGCATTGCCGCGGCGATGATCCTGACCTTTGCCCATACCCTGGGTGAATTCGGCATCGTGCTGATGGTCGGCGGCAACATACCCGGTGAAACCCAGACCATCGCCATCGCCATCTACGACCGGGTACAGATCTTCGACCAGCAGGGCGCATCGGTCATGTCCCTGAGCCTCTTGCTGTTTTCCATACTGACCATTTCCCTGACTTATTGGTTTTCGGCGCGCAGTGAACGAAAATATTTCTGATCCGGCCGTGCAGGTCAATCTGCAGCAACGCCATCCGATACCGCTGGCGGTGCAGCTGCATTGCCGAAGCGGCGAGCTGCTGGCTCTGGTAGGACCGTCCGGCAGTGGCAAGACCACGATTTTGCGAGCCATCGCTGGCCTTTATCAGGTACGCCAGGGGCATGTCGTCTGTCAGCAGGAAGTCTGGCAGGACAGCGCGACAAAGCTTTTTTTGCCTACCCATCGGCGTCAAGTCGGCCTGGTGTTTCAACACTACGCGTTGTTTCCACATATGACCGTGCTGGACAACATTCAACTGGCCCTGCAAGCCATGCCCAAGGCAAAACGTCCGCACAGAGCACTGCAGCTGTTGCAAATGGTGCATCTGCGAGGCCTTGAGAATCGTTATCCAAATACCCTCTCTGGAGGACAGCAGCAGCGTGTCGCGGTGGCACGCGCCCTGGCACGGCAGCCCAGAATTCTGCTGTTGGATGAACCATTCTCGGCAGTCGATCAGGTCACCCGGCGCAAACTGCAGCGCGCACTGATCAGCCTCAAGCAGTCACTGGCGATACCGATCATTCTGGTCACCCACGATCTGGAAGAGGCCGGGCTGCTCGCCGAGCGTATGGCGCTTCTGTACAGGGGGGAGGTTCTGCAGACCGGCAGTCCGGAATTTATCGCTGCGCACCCGGAAAACGCCACCGTGGCACGCCTGATGAATCAACAAAATCTGTTTACCGCCGAGGTTCTCGAACAACACATCCGCAGCCAGACCACCCGCCTGCTGTGGCGCGGCAGGGAACTGCAAGCCGCCTACCAGCCCCGCTTTCCGGTCAGACAACGCTGCTGCTGGGTTATCCAGTCATCCAGTATATTGCTGCACCGCCGTGACCGGCCATCCCGGGGCGAACGGGAAAACCCGCTGCATGGAGAGATTGTCGAATATCTGGAAAGCAATGGTCTGGCAAACATGCTGGTACAAATCGACCGGCAATCGTCAACCAGTCTCGTCGTCAATGTACCTCTGCACGTCGCCCGACGCAACCGTCTGGCGCTGCACGAAAGGATCGGCATCTCGCTGCTCAAGCAGGGTATTCATCTGATGCCCTATCAAAGTCTGCGCCGCCAGGACTGACCGGGCAATCGGAATTCCTGGCAAATATCACTGCTGGTCTTTGTGCTTCACCAGCAGTGACTGCCGCTGTTTTTTCGGGCTGGATTTGATCCACAGATCACCGTGGGCAAAACAGCTCCAGCCCCATTGCAGCCAGTTCAGCAGTGCAGCGGCCAGCCACAGGGACCAGGCCAGCATGGCCAGACGATAATACAGCAGCGGTACAGAAATCACCGTTGCCCGCGGCAGTTCGGCCACGCTCCGGTCCTGATACCAGTTCAGATTATAGCTCGACGACTGATTGCCGGTAATCTGCATATCCGGCGCACCCAGCAGGCCCTGTTTTATTGCCAGGAACAGCAGTAGCAATGCCGCCACCGTCAACAGTCCCAAGGCCACTTGCGCAACATTGAAATACCGGATCTCCTCGGGCGTTTTGCCTCCCCGGAGTCCCAGGGCGAACAGCCAGACCACCACCAACAAGGCCCCAGCAACCGGAATTTGACTCAAACCGAGCAACAACAGCAGCCACTGCCAGCCATGTAACGGCGTCGATGACAGCCTGCCCAGAGCCACGGCCATGACGATAATAATCGCCAGCACTCCCCAAAACAGAACCGCCGGTCCAAACCTCGGACCCGCAGTGAACAGTACCCAGCGGTCCTGGCCCAGCGTCAGCTTGATATGGCTGTTGACACCGGGCATGTGTAAATCCACCCGCGGCGTTTCAAGCAGGCTGCCGATCGCCTCCGCCTGCCGCCAGGTAATGCTGATTTCCTGCTTGCCGGGTTTGATCGGCAACGTCAGCTGCCTGCCTTTCTGCCTGACCGGCTGACTGACCTGGTCAATTTTGACCAACTGCAGCTGCGCCTTCTCCGGCAGGGTGATGCGCTGCTGTCCTCCCTGGGAACTGCGCAGACTCAATGACAGCGTTGCCTGCGTGGCCCTGCTGCCAGGCTGGATCTGCAGCTGACTTTTTTCCAGTGTCAAGGTCTGACCCGGCACTCCCTCGGGACGGGTTATGCTCAAACTGACCTTTTCGCCGGGCCAGGGTCGCCATTCCGGCAGCCAGCGTCCCTGTCTGTCCTGGTGATGGACAACGGCGATGCCTGTGGTCTGCAAATGCCAGATGGGGCTGGCGTCGACCCGCCATGTTTCCGCCCAGAGATCGGTCTCGGCTGCCTGCAAATCAATTTTCTGCCGTTTCTGCAACCTTGACTGCCAGAGCATTTGTTTCTGCCTGGGCAGCATGTTCACCAATACCTTGCCCTGTTCAACTCTGATCCCGGGCGTAAGCACGGCTTCGCCCGGCAACAGCGGAATTTCCAGGGCAATCGCGGAATCCGCCGGCGTGATTCGCACGACACGGGTAACCAGCCGCCAGTCCAGGCCCAGCTGCAAAGTTCTTTCCAGCTGCACAAAGGGTGGCAGACTGCCCTGCTCGATCACTGTCGCTGCTGCCTGCCTGGGCGCATCGCTTGTTCTGCTGAATTGCAGCTGCCGGTCGGCAATCTGGTGCTCATGCACGCCTTCCACAACCCAGCCCTGGCTGCTGATTTGTACCCGGTGTGGCTTCAGCGGCAGAGGCAGGAAGAATTTCTTCAGCGGCGGAACCCTGCCGCTGATAACCACACGATGTATCCCCTCACCGGGATCCAGCCATAACTTGCCATCGCTGCTGCGATACAGTGCTCCGGCAATTTTGTCATCGACCAGCACCCGGCTGGGAAACCACTGCCTGTACTGAGCCGGTAACGGCAGCGCAACTGCCTGCTGGGCATGTACCTG
>JAJRWJ010000175.1 GCA_024276805.1 Gammaproteobacteria bacterium | reverse complement strand
TGCTGTAAACAGCTCACGGATGGGTGTTTATAACCACCAACCAACTTAATCGACCATCATGAGCACACAACCAAGCAAAACGCTGGAAACTTTCGACAACCCCCAGCCCGGGCGCAGTTACACCATCCGTATCGAAGTCCCTGAATTCACCTGTCTGTGTCCAAAAACCGGTCAGCCGGATTTTGCCACGATCCTGATCGAGTATGTGCCAAAACGACTGTGTGTGGAATTGAAGGCCTTGAAGCTGTACATGTGGTCGTTTCGTGATCAGGGAGCGTTTCACGAAGCGGTCACCAACACCATCCTCGATGATCTGGTTGCCGCGATGGCACCAAATTTCCTGCGTATCCGTGCGGAATTCAATGTCCGTGGCGGTATTTATACGACGGTCATCGTGGAACACCGGGATGCTCAGTGGCAGGCCCCGCAAGCGGTGGTCCTGCCATAGGCGTGACGATGGCCAAAACCTATTACAGCACCGATCTGGCCGTCGCATTGCAATATGACGGCAATACCGCACCCAGAGTCACGGCCAGGGGAAAGGGACTGGATGCCGAACAGATCATTGCCCTGGCCGAACAGCACGGTATTCCGCTACGCGCCGAACCGGAACTGGCCGGCATCCTGGCGCAGATTCCCCTGGGCGAGGAAATCCCCGAGGAACTGTATCGCGCTGTCGCCGAAATCATTGCCTTCGCCTATTTTTTAAACGGCAAAACGCCGCATTCACCGAAATGACATGACCTTCAAAGAAGCATTGACCACACTGCCGCAGTACCTCCTGCCCCATCATCCGTTGTCCCGACTGATGGGGGTCTTCACGGAATCGCGGAACAGACTCTGGAAAAACTTTTTTATCCGCCAGATTATCCGTCACTACGGCGTGAATATGGACGAGGCCTTGCAACCGGATATCGATGCCTATGCCTGCTTCAATGATTTTTTTACCCGAGAATTGAAGCCGGAAGTCCGTCCCCTGCCCGCGCAAGACGATGCCATTGCCTCGCCGGCGGATGGCGCCTTCAGTCAGATCGGCGCTATCGAACGGGGAAGGATTTTTCAGGCCAAGGGTAAATGCTACAGTGCCTGCGATCTGCTCGGCGGCGATACAGAACGCGCGGCGCCCTTTAGCGACGGAAAATTCAGCACCATCTATCTGTCACCCAGGGATTATCACCGCCTGCACATGCCATTGACCGGTTCACTGCGGGAAATGATTCATATCCCCGGCCGCCTGTTCAGTGTCAATCCGGCCACGGTCAATTCCGTGCCGGATCTGTTTGCCAGAAATGAACGGGTGGCCTGCATCTTCGACACCGAAGCCGGTCCGATGGCGCTGGTTCTGGTGGGTGCGATCTTTGTCGCCAGTATTGCCACGGTCTGGCATGGCACAGTCACACCGCCAACCTCGAAAAACATCCGTGCTTGGCAGTATCAAAACGACACACCGATACTGCAACGTGGCGAGGAAATGGGCAGATTCCTGATGGGATCCACGATCATCGTGCTGTTCGGCAGGGACAAAATTGCCTGGGATGCGGGACTGGCTGCCGGTGACCAGGTGCGGCTGCGGCAGAAAATCGGCAGCATCCTGTAATTGCAGCCCCCATCGGCAACCGGACGCCCGCACGACGCCCTTGCAAATTCCGACACACACGAGTTTTCCGCCATGATGCCCATCGACCAACTGCTGCAACAGGATCGTGATCTGGTCTGGCATCCCTACAGCGCAATTGCGGCGGATGTGCCGATATTTCCGGTGGTTTCGGCACGCGGAGTGCGCATCAAGCTCGCCGATGGCCGGGAACTGATCGACGGCATGTCTTCCTGGTGGAGCGCCATACATGGCTATAACCACCCGGTAATCAACGCGGCGCTGAGCCGGCAGATGCAATCCATGGCGCATGTCATGTTTGGCGGCCTGACCCATGCACCTGCCGTGCAGCTGGCGACCAGGCTGGTGGACATCACGCCAAAGGCTTTACAGACAGTGTTCTTCGTCGATTCCGGCTCGGTGGCCGTCGAAGTTGCACTGAAAATGGCGATACAGTACTGGTACGGCAAAGGACTGCCGCAAAAAACAGATTCCTGAGCATCCGCCACGGCTACCATGGCGACACCTTCGGCGCCATGTCGGTCAGCGACCCGGTCAATGGCATGCACAGCCTGTTTGCCGATGCCCTGATCAAGCAGTTTTTTGTCGAGGCGCCCAGCTGCGGCTTCGATGAACCCTGCACAGAAGACGATATCGCGCCGCTGGAGCGACAACTACAGGCAAACCAGCAACAAATTGCCGCTGTCATTCTTGAGCCGATCGTACAAGGTGCGGGCGGCATGCGTTTTTACTCGCCGGAATATCTCCTCCAGGCACGCATACTCTGCGACCAGTATCAGGTGTTATTGATCGCCGATGAAATTGCCACCGGATTTGGCCGCACCGGCAAACTGTTCGCCTGCGAACATGCCGGGATCGAGCCAGATATACTCTGCCTCGGCAAGGCTCTGACCGGCGGTTACATGACCCTGGCCGCGACACTTGCCAGCCGGGAAATAGCCACCGTTATCAGTACTGAAGAGCCGGGACTGTTCATGCATGGTCCAACCTTCATGGCCAATCCCCTGGCCTGCAGCGCAGCGCTGGCCAGCCTGAAATTGCTGTTGCAGTCACCGTGGCAGGAGCGCGTCAGGCGAATGCAAACGCTGCTGCGTTCCGGGCTGGAACCGTGCCGGGAAATGCCCCAGGTGAAAGATGTGCGTGTGCTTGGCGCGATTGGCGTCGTCGAGCTGCATGAACCCGTGGTGATGCAGAGCATCCAGCCGCGCTTCGTCGATGCCGGCGTATGGGTCCGACCCTTCGGCAGACTGGTCTATCTGATGCCGCCCTATATTATCGACAGTGCCGACCTGCAGCAGCTGACCGAAGCTGTCACGCACATTGTCGCGAAAATTTGATTGCCATTTTGCCGTTTCGACGGTGGAACCGTTGTCTCTACCGGTGGGAGAATCCTGGCGCCATATCGATGAAACAGTCTTCAGCCCCCCCGCCAGAAAAATGGCAAAAAAATTTCATCCGTTTTACACACGTTTCCCTCAAGACGGACAATGATGGTATATTTGAATTACCGGCATGACAACGCGTAGAAGCGGCTTCAGCCGCAATTTCAGCTTACCGGCAACCTGGGAATGTTGTTTCGATCCATCAACTGAACGACCCCCTGCTGATGCTGTTCAGCAGTGTTGAGGCTTTTGTTGAAATCGCGGCTGAAGCCGCTCCTACGGTGCTTTGCCATCTTTGCATCGTTGCCATAAACAGCCAATGCGATGAGTTGTTTTATACATAATCAATGGCTGGGAACTGACGCATCGAAGAACTGATTACCGAGAGGATCTATCGACCATGACTAAAAAAACCATGCTTTTATTAACGCTTGGCCTCATTTTCCTGAATGGCCAGGCCAATGCAGAAAACAATACCGTACCACCCGCTCCCAATGGCATCGAGTTGCCACAACATTACAAAAACTGGCGGCTGATCGGAGTGTCGCACCGCAGCGACAATAACTCCCTGCGCGCCATCCTGGGCAACCCTGTCGCCATCGAAGCTGCACGCAAAGGCAATACCAACCCCTGGCCCGATGGCAGTATTCTGGCCAAACTGGTCTGGGCGGACAGCAAGCATCCACTTTGGGAGCCGGCAACGGTGCCGGCAGCGCTGAAACATGCGGAATTCATGATCAAGGACAGTAATAAATATCGCAGCACCAGTGGCTGGGGCTTCGCCCGCTGGCTGGGTATGGAGCAGAAGCCCTATGGCTCGGACGCTTCTTTCAGCACCGAATGTCATTCCTGCCATGGCAAGGCAAAAAATACTGATTATGTCTTTACCCGGCCGGCGGAACTACCCTGATTTTTAGAAGGGGGCTGGCACACCAAAATACAAAAAATTCACATGCAGAGAGCATATCGTGGCAGGCGGATACTGCAAGTATTTGCGGCACAACCTTGGGTGAATATTTTTTGACCGTTTTGATTAAAAAGTTATCGACAACCCCGGTGAATACATGTTAGCATCCAACAGGCATATTTTAATATGCCTGTCATTTCAAAATAAAAAAAGTATTTAAGAGAGTATTATGTCTAATCAAGTTGTCGGTACTGTTAAGTGGTTCAATGATGAAAAGGGTTACGGATTTATTGAGCAGGATGGAGGTAAGGATGTTTTCGTTCATCATAGCGCAATCAACGGCAGTGGCCGCAAATCCCTGCATGAAGGTCAGAAGGTGACGATGGATGTCACTGAAGGACAAAAAGGTCCCCAAGCTGAAAACGTAACACCCGCCTGATTTTATAGAGAAATTTGCCTTTGCGGATTTTCGGAGGCAGGTTTGCTGCCTCCGGATTCCATCCGAGCCAAAGCCGATGAGCGTTCTTTCTTTTCCATAGCCGTAAAGGCTTCTTCCTAAGCGCGAAGTAACAGGCAGCTATCCCTCCGGCTGACCACATCGATCACCGCGCCCATCAGCCCGGCCACCAGAATCTAGGCGAAAGGATTTTCCATGATGATGGTTTCGGCACGATCCGGTCCGGTAGAGATCATCGACACCCTTACACCTACGAGCTCTTCAATGCGCTTGATATAGTCTTTGGCATTGTCAGGCAGCTGCTGATAATCGGTGATGCCAGCCGTGTCCGCCTGCCATCCTGGAAGATATTCGATGACCGCCTCACAAGCTGCGTATTGCTCCGCGCCCAATGGCGCCGTACCGGTAATTTCACCGGCAATCCGGTAGCCGGTGCACAGGCCAACCCGGTCCAGCCCATCCAGTACATCCAGCTTGGTCAGACATATGCCGCTCAGGCTGTTCATTTGCGCCGACTTGCGCATCGCCACCGCATCGAACCAGCCACAGCGTCGTTTACGCCCCGTCGTGGCGCCAAATTCATGGCCTTTCTCTCCCAGATACTCACCGGTCTGATCGAACAATTCGGTCGGAAACGGACCATTGCCTACACGGGTTGAATAGGCCTTGGTGATACCCAGTATATAATGCAGATCCAATGGTCCCAGACCGGTGCCGCAGGAAGCGCTGCCAGCGGTGGTATTGGATGACGTGACAAAGGGATAGGTGCCATGATCGATGTCCAGCAATGCACCCTGCGCACCTTCGAACAACAGATTCGCGCCATTTTCCTGCAAGTGATACAGGCGTTCGGAGACATCGGTCAGCATCGGCTTGACCTGTTCGCCCAATTGCAGCGCCTCGTCGAGGGTCTGCTGAAAATCGACCTGCTCCTGCTGATAATAATAATTGCACAGCATGAAATTATGATAGTCGAGCAGTTCCTGCAATCTGTCCGCAAACAGCACAGGATTGAGCAGATCACCAGCGCGCAAACCACGCCGGGCCACTTTGTCTTCATAGGCCGGACCGATACCCCGCCCAGTCGTGCCAATCGCCTTGCTGCCCCTGACCTTTTCCCTGGCCTGGTCCACGGCGATATGAAAAGGCAGCAGCAACGCGCAGGCCTCGCTGATCAACAAACGCTTGCGCACATCGATCCCCGATTTCTCCAGGATATCGATTTCCTTCAACAGGGCATTGAGAGACAAAACGACACCATTGCCCAGCATGCATTGCACACCCTCGCGCAAAACACCTGAAGGTATCAGATGCAACACGGTTTTCTGGCCGTCGATGACCAGGGTATGCCCGGCATTGTGTCCGCCCTGAAAACGGATCACCGCATCGGCTTGTTCAGTGAGAATATCGACCAGTTTACCTTTGCCCTCATCCCCCCACTGCGTTCCTATGACGACTACATTTTTCCCCATTTTCATTCCAGTTTAGATTGGTACAACGACCCAGCCCCGGGCTTTTTTGACTATCCGCGCAGTACAAGCCAATTCCTCTGTACTACCCGCCTGTCCTGGCAGCTGCCGTATGACGATTTTGCCACTGGCGCGCAGGTCCCTGATCATTTCCGACAGGGCTGCATCATCATCCGCGGGGGCAAATACTTTTTCTGCAACAGCCTCGTCGGGATTGCTTCCTTTGCTGAGCGCCGACAAGTCCTTCAAATCCGCACTGAAGCCAGTCGCCGGACGGCCGCGGCCAAATACCGAACCTATATTGTCATAGCGTCCGCCGCGCGCAAGCTCCCTGCCCAACGCGGGGATGAATGCTGCAAACACGACACCGGTGTGATAATGATAGCCACGCAATTCGGCCAGATCGTAACTGACCGGCAGAGAGGGAAAAGCCGCCCGCAGCTTTTCCGCCAGATAAATCAAATCGGCCAGGGCGTTTTGCACCTGCTCGCCGGCGCCCGACAAATCGTTCTTTGCTTGATCCAGAATTTCCCGTCCGCCATTCAGCTCGGGCAATTTCAGCAACATATTCTTGTATGTCTGGTCGATGGCAAAACCACCAAGCAGTTCAGCCAGTTCGGCTCTCGCCTTGCGCTGCAACACATCGAACAAAACCGCTTCCTGCTGCGCAGACAAGCCGGCCTGAGCGGACAATCCCCGGTATATACTGACATGTCCCAAATCCAGGTGTACCTCTTCCAGGCCAGTCATCGCCAGCATTTCCAGCATCAGCATGATACTTTCCATGTCACTCTCGATGCCCGCGTGCCCATACAGTTCCGCACCGATCTGCATCGGGCTTCTGGTCTTCTCCAGATGATTTCCACGGGTATGCAGAATGGTCCCCGCGTAGCACAGCCTGGTCGGCCCTTCACTGCGCAAATGGTGCACATCGATTCTGGCCACCTGTGGAGTCATATCCGCCCGGATGCCCAGCATCTCTCCGGTCAGCTGGTCGGTCAACTTGAACGTCTGTAAATCGAGATCATGACCGGACCCGGTCAACAGTGAATCCAGATAATCGATCAATGGCGGTATGACATACTGATAGCCCCAGCTGGCGAAAACATCCAGCAGCAGACGCCGCAATTTTTCCAAATGCCGGGCGTCCTCCGGCAAAATCTCCTCGACACCATCCGGCAGCAGCCACGGATTTCTCTGTAACATGTATTTTTCTGTTCCTCTCAAACAAAACGCCCCGCCAGGACGGAGCGTTTTCAATCAGTTTAACAATCTTTCTGCAAGGAAATAAGCGGGATGCTACTTCTCCTTCTTGAAGTATTGAAAGAAATCAGAATCCGGTTCCAGAATGATCATATCGCTGGAGCTGTTGAAGGTATTTTTGTAAGCGTTCAAACTGCGATAAAAGGCAAAGAATTCGATGTCTTTATTGAATGCTCTGGCGTAGGTTTCAGCGGCCTTGGCATCCCCTTCACCTCGCAGCACCTCGGATTTCCGGTAGGCTTCCGCAAGAATGACTTCGCGCTGCTTGTCTGCATCGGCGCGAATACGCTCCGCCGCTTCCGCACCCTGGGAGCGAAATTCCCGGGCCACTCTTTCCCGCTCCGCTTCCATCCTGCGATACACAGAATGACTGACTTCAGCCGGTAGATCGATACGTTTCACCTGTACATCGACAATCTTGATGCCCAGGTCGGCAGCCACCTTGGAAGTGTTTTCGATCAATGCCTGGCGGATTTTGCTGCGGTCGGTGGAAACCAATTGCTTGATTTTCCGCCTGCTGAACTCACTACGGAAGGCGTCTTTGATGATTTGATCGAGACGGATATTGGCCTGATCGATATCGCCGGCAACCGCTGTATAAAATGTATTGACATCGCCAATCCGCCATTTGACGAACGAATCGACGATGACATTTTTCTTTTCCGCCGTCAAGAACCGTTCCGGCTTGGCATCCAGGGTCAGGATGCGTTTGTCGAACTTTTTGACATTGTTGATAAAAGGTGCTTTAAAATGCAGGCCTGGCTCGAAGTCGGATTGAATGATTTCGCCAAGTCGAAACTTGATCGCCAGTTCAGTCTGACTGACGGTAAAAACACTCATCATGGCCAGGATCAAGAGCGCCGCAACGGCTATTAATATTTTATTCATTGTTCAGCGTCCCCTTACATCACGACCGCGGCTTGACGTCCGCAAAGACGGCTGAGAAGCGCGTCTTTGCTGGGTCTGTAACCGTCCGCTTTGCGACTTTTTCATGTTTTTCTGGAGTTTCTCCGGATGGGTCAATTGATCCAGCGGGAGATAGAGCAGATTGTTGCTGCCTTTGACATCCACCATCACTGTCTTGGTTTTGCTCAATACCGCTTCCATGGCATCGATATAAAGGCGGGTGCGTGTCACTTCAGGCGCTTTTTTGTATTCGGCAAGCAACTCGCTAAAACGACTACCTTCACCTTCCGCACTGGCGACCACTCTCGCCTTGTAACCTTCCGCCTCCTGAATCACCCGGGAAGCATTACCACGCGCTACCGGCACGACGCCATTGGCATAGGCCTGAGCTTCATTGATCAGACGCTGCTGATCCTCTCGAGCCTTGATAGCGTCTTCGAATGCACCCTGAACCTGTTCCGGTGGCTGGGCATCCTGCATGTTGACGCTGGTCACCAGGATGCCGGATTGATAGGAATCCATGATCATCTGGGTTTCCTTCTTGATTTCAGACACAATTTCACTGCGTCCTTCGGTCAGGACAAAATCCATGGTGCTGTGTCCAATCACTCCACGTTCGGCACTTTCAGTAACCTGCTTCAGGGTTGCGCCAGGATTTTTTACATTGAACAGAAAATCCTTGGCGTCCTTGACCTGATATTGCACGGCAATACGGACATCGACGATATTTTCATCCATGGTCAGCATCAAGGCCTCCCTGGGAACGGATCCCAGCGCCTGCTGCCGTCCACCGGACCGGTAGCCGAATTCCAATATACGCTGCTGGGAAATATTGACCACATCCACCTGTTCGATGGGTGCTGGAAAGTGCCAGTTCAAACCCGGCTGGGTCGTCTCGACGTATTTGCCGAAGCGTGTTTCCACACCACGATTACCTTCATCGACAATATAGAAGCCACTCAATGCCCACAGGATGACAGCGCCTAAAGCCAGGAAACCCAGGCTTTTCATGGAACCACCCATGCCCCCCGTGCCACTGCCGCCTTTTTTTCCGCCGCCAAAAATACCGCCTATTTTTTCCTGCAATGACCGAATCGCTTCATCCAGGTCAGGTGGTCCATTCGGATCTTCATTTCGCCCACTCCAGGGGTCTTTTTTATCGCCGCCAGGTTCGTTCCAGGACATTCTTGTTGCTCCAGTTGATTATTAACATGCTGCTGCTTGTCACTCCGTGGAAAACAGCATTAAACTTCAAGTTCGAATACGTTTATATACTCTCTTCAATGTGCGGCTCGGACAAACACTTTCCAGTTTCGGCAGGTAACCGACCGCCATCCATTTCCTAGAGTAAGGAACTCATTATTGTATAACAAATCATCACCCGATGATGAATGAAATAGGGATTATCCTAAAAAAACCAATTTTGTACAAACCTGTTTTTCAGTAAACACTGCTTAATCCAGAGTTTCAGGCGACACAGGAACGTGTTGCCATAATCAATCACCGCATGCAATTGAAATGCAGAAAAACCGGAAATCCAATTT
>JAJRWJ010000174.1 GCA_024276805.1 Gammaproteobacteria bacterium | reverse complement strand
CAGGGAGCCAGCAACACCTCGGAAGCCTGCCGGCAATTGCAGGAACTGGCCAGTCAGTTGAAGAGCACGGTCAGCAACTTCAAAACCTGATTGCGGCCTATCGCCTATCGCCACTGCGCCACGGTTTCGGCAATCCTTGTGGAAATCGCGGCTGAAGCCGCTCCTACAAGCGGTTATTGCTGAACGACACCCATCGAGTCTGCCAGGGCATCGATCTGAGTCAGCAGATCATTGTATTCCGGTGCGTCCTTCGCGGCATAATTGAAGTTCTTGAACAGCCCGGTCAAGCGGGTGAAGTAATCATGGACCTGTTCCTTGTCGTTGAAGTTATATTCCAGGCCTACCAGTTCATACACCTTGGAAAAAGTCAGCTTCTGCCGCTCCAGCGGCGCCGACACATCGACTTCGTCGAAGGCATCCTGCTGCAGATACACCATGTCCAGAAACAGCGCCTTGTGATAGATGACGAAATCCTGCAACGTCACTCCCTCTTCACCGGTAACCTGCATCATTTGCAGAATGGCATCTCCCTTGTGCAGCAGATCCAGCATCTCCTTGACTTTTCTGGTCCATTCCGGCTCAATTTCGCGGTTGAACCAGGGCTCCAGTTGAACCAGATAGCGTGACCAGGAAATCAGCGGATCGACCGATGGATAAAAGCGCTTGTAAGCGCGGTCGGCACTGAGCCCCAAAAAGGTTTTCACCGTACCCAACGTCGACTGCGTCACGGGCTCCTCGAAATTGCCGCCGGCCGGAGACACGGTGCCAATCATGGTCAGGCTGCCGGTGTCGCCGGCATTGGTCTGGATCACGCCGGCACGTTCGTAGATGCCGCGTATCGAGGAATCCAGATAGGCGGGAAAGGCCTCTTCACCGGGTATCTCCTCCATGCGTCCGGAGGTTTCCCGCATCGCCTGGGCCCAGCGCGATGTGGAATCGGCAATCAACAGGACATCGTAACCCATCTGCCGATAATATTCGCCCAGCGTGATGCCGGTATTGATGGAAGCTTCACGGGCCGCCACCGGCATCGAAGAGGTGTTGCAGATGATGATGGTGCGGTCCATCAAGGGCCCACCGGATTTCGGGTCGATCATTTTCGGGAATTCGGTGATGGTTTCGACGACCTCCCCGGCCCGTTCCCCGCAGGCGACCACGATCACGATATCTACCGATGAATAGCGGGAGATGAGATTCTGCAGTACCGTCTTGCCGGCCCCGAAAGGTCCCGGTATACAGGCTGTGCCGCCACGAGCGATGGGAAAAAACGTGTCGATCAGGCGCATGGTCGTGATCAGTGGCTCACTGGGGTAGAGCCTTTCGGCGATGCGGCGATCCAGCAGAGCCTCCGGTAGCGGCCTCCTGACCGGCCACTTCTGCACCAGGGTCAGGGGTTTTTCCTTTCCCGATGCCATGCGTATCCGGGCAACGGGATCTTCTATCGTGACACTGCCTTCCTGAATCCAGGTGATTTCAACTTTTCCCGGCTCGTCGAAGGGAATCATGATCTTGTGTGTGTAACGGCCTTCCTGGACCGTGCCGATGACATCGCCGGCGACCAGCCGGTCGCCGGACCGGACCGTCGGCACGAACGACCATTTTTGATGTGTATCCAGCGGTGCCGCTTCCACGCCACGCGGCAGGAAGTAGCCGAATTCCGCCGCCAATGTTTCCAGTGGGTTCTGCAAACCGTCGTATACCTGGCCCAGCAATCCGGGACCCAGACTGACCGAGAGCATTTCATTGCTCTGCAGCACCGGATCACCAACCGCAACCCCGGTAGTGTTTTCAAACACCTGCGCCTCGGCGGTATTGCCATGGATGCGCAGCACCTCGGCCTTGAGTTTTTCCTGGCGGTCCTTCTCGGTGCGCGTCGGGCAGATATAGACCACCTCATTCTTTTTCAGCGGCCCCGGACCGGCATCGGTGATGAGTGTCTCGATGGTCACGAGATCATCCTGGACGGCGGTCACTTTGGCGGTAAAATCACTCTTTTCCATGCATTGTTCCTAACAGTTTATTCATGTCGCGACATGATGTCTTGATCAGAATCGGTCTTCTTACAGGCAAATCCAATCGTTTCAGCATCGGCCTGCAGAGCCAACCACGGGCAGTGTCCCGCCATAAATGCTGCATACTGGCCCGATACAGGGATGTTGCGGCACCACCGATGGCGCCAGGCCATTGATCATGAACATCCCATGGATGGGTGTTCATGGGCGCTTCCCCGGTCAGGCAAAAAGCGATGCATATTTGCCCAGCGCGGTATCGAGCATGTTGCTGAAGCGCTGCTCCGCCCGCTGTCTGTTATAGCGCGACCAGCGGTCGATCACATCCCAGCGCAGCACATACACGACGACTGCCTCGAAATCGAAATAATGATCCCCGACGACCCGCCCATAGTGATCCCAGACCAGACTGAGCAACAAGCGCTCCAGGCCCAGGTGATTGTTTTCCTGCAGCAGCTGCGCCGCTTCGGCCAGCCAGGGGAAAATATGATTCAGCGCAAAATCCGGTTCCATCCAATGCGCCTCGATATAGCGCAACCACCTTCCATATCCCCATCGCGTCACCGATGGCGGAGTAGTGATGCCCAGATGGCGACGGCGCAAAGCCGCTATGATGGTTCTTTCCTCCAAACGCCATTGCACGATTTCCTTGATGAATGCATTCTGCAGCTGCTGCTCCACCGCCCGTCCCCGTTTGATCATCTCCAGGTCACTGGTGTCGATGGCCATACGGTTCCAGTGCACCAGATTCTCTATCAGGGCGAGCTCATGAATGTGTTGAGGTTCCAGCATCTGCAGCCGCTCATCGAGCTTCAGCCGGGAAATGGGTGTCTGCCTGGTGGCAAACAGCTTCGGCATGTGCGGTGGCAGACTGGCTATCAGGGTAATATACTGGTCACCCATGTTATTTCACGATGCCTTCGAGCAGTGCGCGAAAGCGTGGCTGCAAATGTTCCAGCAGTACCGCGGCAATCGCTTCATCACTCAGGTCGACCTCGACGTCGCCATCCTGCAGATAAACCTTCAAGCCTCCGGTAACATCACCGGCAGGTTGATAGGTAATGCCTTCGCGAAGCAGGCTGGCCATGACCGACAGCACGAAATGCGCCAGCGTGCCTTCCTTCAATTCTTCCGGATTCTTGCGCAAGTCATCGATATCGATCAGATTTTCCGGCAATTGGATATGCAGCCTGTCCTGCTTGTCCAGACCAATCTGATCCCGGGCCCGGCCGACCACCTGCAGAATCAGCTTTTCCATGAACGGCTCCGGCTGCATCACCTTGCCGACCAGGCGCCTGACTTCATCGCTGAAACGGTCCATGACCAACTCTCTCAACTTCAGATGCGCATCCCTGGCGGCCAGTTCCAGCGCATCCCGGCCAGCCGCTTGCAGCGCTTCGGCCTCCTTGCGGGCATTGTCGACAATTTCCTTCGCTTCCTG